>NZ_JTEV01000047.1 GCF_000786105.1 Bdellovibrio sp. ArHS | reverse complement strand
AAGTTTTCGGAAGAATGCTTTGGCTTTCAACGGTCAAAGCATTTATCAGAAGACTTGTGCATCGGCGGGCCGTTTAGAACCACCAACTTTGAAGTAGCCCCGCAATTTTTTTGTCTTTTATCTAATCTTTCGTTACTCTTTAGAGGGGTTCAATGAGTACGAGAATTCCACCTCAGAATATTGAGGCCGAACAGTCTATTTTGGGCGGTCTCATGTTAGACCGAGAAGCTTTGGATCAAGTGGGTGATATCCTCGTGGCCGAAGACTTCTATAAGCCGGGTCATCAAAAGATCTTCAACGCCATCAAAGACTTACATAGTAAAAACCAGCCTGTGGATATCATCACGGTCACAAACACTCTGCAGGGCGAAGGCACGATGGAGATGGCCGGTGGTCCTGAGTATCTTATCAGTCTTTTGGATAAAACAATTTCCGCAGCCAACATCACCACTCACGCGAAAATCGTGAAAGACAAGGCGACCCTGCGCAAGCTGATTCAGGTCAACAGCTCTTTGATCGAAAGAGCTTACGACCAAGATTTTGCTGACGTTGAGTCGTTTGTAGACCAAGCGGAAAGCGAGATCTTCAAGGTCGGGGAAGCGAAAACCAACACAGGTCTTGTTGGTTCTATGGAAATCGTTCGTTCCTCGATTAAAAAACTGGAAGAGCTTTATAAAAATCAGGTGGAAGTCACCGGCCTAGCTACAGGCTTCAAGCGCTTAGATGAAATGACCGCCGGTCTGCATCCGGGCGAGATGACGATCATCGCAGCTCGTCCTTCCATGGGTAAAACAGCCTTCTCTCTGAATATCGCTCAGCACGTCGCTTTGAAGTTAAAGAAGACAGTGGCCTATTTCTCTTTAGAGATGGGTAAAGAGTCGATGATGATGCGTATGTTAGCCGCCGAAGCGAAGGTGGGCTTGGGCTCGCTTCGTAATGGTCGGGTCAGTGACTCCGAATGGCCGCGCCTTATTCATGCGGCGAGCTTGCTTTCAGAGGCGAGCATTTTTATCGATGATACTCCTGGTGTTTCGCCGTTTGAAATTCGCTCGAAAGCACGACGTCTTAAAGCCGAACATGGTCTTGATTTGATCATGATCGACTACTTGCAGTTGATGAGCATGAAACAAAAAATGTCATCGCGCGAGCAAGAGGTCGCGGAAATCTCGAAGTCTTTAAAAGCGATTGCCAAAGAATTGCAAATTCCTGTCATCGCTCTGGCGCAGCTTAACCGTGGCGTCGAAGGCCGTACTGAGAAAAAACCGATGCTTTCAGATCTACGTGAGTCCGGTTCTATCGAGCAAGACGCCGACGTGATCATGATGCTTTATCGTGACGATTATTACGATAAGGAAAATCCAGACAAACAAGGTCATGCGGAAGTTATCGTCGGTAAACAGCGTAACGGTGCTACCGGCCCGGTGAAAATGCGTTTTGATGCTCAGTACAACAGATTCCGTGATGCAGAACCTGAAGAACGCAACATCAATTCAATGCCACCGCCGCAAGCTCCACCTCCGATGCCAGGCGGCAGACCTAAAAACTTTGCACCAGGCGCACCAGTTTAAGATAATGGGCTTCTATGAAGCCCTTACTTCATCTTTTTCAGCGTAAAAAGGCCCAAAGTTTCAAACCTGTGGTTCTTGTCACGGGTTGTTCAAGTGGTATTGGGTTGGCTTTAGCGAAGCTCCTTCACGAACACGACGAGTATCGAGTTGTCGCCACCGCGCGCGAACACAGCCTGCCCAGCCTTCGCAATCACTTTCTTGAAGATGATCGCTTCATAATGCGTTCACTAGATGTCACTTCAGAGGACGATCGCATTCGTCTTTATAACGAAATCCAAAAGCACTGGGGTGGGGTTGATATTCTTGTTAACAATGCCGGCATTTCCTATCGCTCTGTGATCGAACACATGACCGAAAAAGATGAGGAACGGCAGATGGCGACGAATTATTTCGGACCCATGGGGTTGATTCGTCTTTCGTTGCCTCACATGCGGGCCACCGGCCGTGGAAAGATCATCAACGTCTCTTCAGTCAGTGGGATGTTGGCAATGCCGACCATGGCTTCCTATTCAGCCTCCAAGTTCGCACTGGAGGGGGCGAGCGAAGCGCTTTGGTATGAGATGCGGCCGTTCGGGGTGACAATCACATTGGTACAGCCAGGTTTTATCCACAGCAATTCTTTCCGGAACGTCTATCATACAGAACTTTCAGATCCGACGCGCAACTGGAGTGGGCCCTACTGTGACTTCTATCAGAACATGACACCGTTTGTGGAAAAGATGATGAATATGTCTCTTACTACGCCGGAAAAGATCGCTCGCCAGATCTTGAAGGTCATGAAGCAAGAAAATCCTCCCCTTTGGATTCCGGCGACTTTAGATGCGACCTTATTTTATTACATCCGCCGTTTGTTGCCCCGACGTGTGTTGCTGCCGTTCTTATACTGGAATCTTCCCAAAGCGCGCTGGTCCAAGCAGCATTCACATCGCCGTAAATAGACACCTGGACCAAAGACTAAAGGTCACTTTTGGAATTGAGTTCTGTTTAACCTCTTGATTTAGTCAAAGCGTCTTACTAAGCGAGACCCTTGTTAAGCACGGAGGCTGATCATGGGAGAAACTTTAGCAAAGACAGTGATTACGGCAACCGGACTGCCTCAGGATCCTGTCGAACGCGAATTCAACGCCCTATTGGAAAAGTACGGGAAAAGCCCGGAGACGCTCACCATTGAAGAGTTGCGTGAGGTGATGGCTGAGTACCTTCAGTTGGTTTTTCTTGAAATGCAGAACGAACAGAGCGCTTAGAAAGAGTTATGAACTCTAAAATAAAAAAGGCTCCTCGAAGGGAGCCTTTTTAACTTCAACTCTATGCAGAGTTTATTTTCCAGAAAGCTTTTGCAACGCGTCCTTAACGAAGGTCGCTTCTGACTTAACTTTTGTATAAACGCTGACCAAAGAACAATCGTCTTTGCCATCTTTACCAGCGCCACGGCTTGTAACACCCCATACATATTGAGTGCCGTTGATTTCAAGAAATGCAGGACCGCCAGAGTCACCATGGCAAGCGCCTTTTCCTTGAGTTTGATCCAGAAGAATTTCGTGTTTACCAAAGTCCTCAACAATCTCTACATCGACTTTGCGAAGTTTGTTGTCGCTTTTAGTGTTAACACCATCAGTTTCGATCAAACCGTAACCAGCTAAAGTGACCTTTTTACCCGTAGTCAAAAGCGACTCGTCATCCAAGAATTTCGCCAATTGGTAGCCTGCCGCCATAGGGCCTGCAAATTTTACAAGAGCTAGATCGTGAGCATCTTCACCTTGTTCGCCAATTTTGCCGTAGCCTTCGTGAATAACATGATCAACAACAAGGCGAACATCGCCTCTTTGCATGTTATTCAAATCCGTATTGAAGATAACGTAAAGAGCGACCTCTTTATATTCAGAACCGACTTCAGGAACACAGTGGCCGGCTGTTAAAACCACGTTATTCGTCAACAAAGAGCCTGTGCAGATGAATTGCCCTTCTTGTCCGTCTTGAGTCACCACAGAGGCAACTAAAGCCACGGTGGACTTGCCAATGGCGTCTTTGGATTCAACGGGAGCCCCACCAATTATAGATGTGCTATCAGCACCAAGTTGAACTGAGTTTTGTTGCGCAGGAGAGCAGGCAATTAAAGATCCCAAAAGACCTGTAACAAGAGCTGCTTTAAAAATAGTGAGTTTCATAGGACCCCCTCCAAATTGGGACTTTTAAACACCCAAAATGGAACCAGTGCAATACAATTTTTCAAATATTTAATATAACGATCTCTTATGCATACGCGCATTGAACCTGCGTCGGACTTAAAACCCAAAGAGCGGCCCTTGCAAAGACGGTGGGAAGTATTTTCAAGAAATAAAAAAGGGACCCTTGTGGGGTCCCTTAAAAATTTTCGACAAAGCGAAACCTAGTCGCTAATTAAGCTCTTTCAACAGAGATCTGGATTTTTGCTTCCATACCTTCTGCGTAACGAACAACAGCCTTGTGCTGACCCAAT
>NZ_JTEV01000046.1 GCF_000786105.1 Bdellovibrio sp. ArHS | reverse complement strand
TCTACCGCGCGTTGCTGAATTGTTTGAAGCTCGTAAACCGAAAGAAGCAGCTATCATCTCTGAGATCGATGGTTATGTGACATTCGGTAAAGACGTTAAAGGTAAACAACGTGTGATCGTAACTCCTGAAGTGGGTGAGCAAAAAGAATATCTCATCCCTAAAGGTAAACACGTTGCTGTAAGAGAAGGTGAGTACGTAAGAGCCGGTGAGGCTTTGATGGATGGTCCAACAAATCCTCATGACATTCTGGCGGTTCTAGGTGCGAAAGCTCTATCAGCATACCTTGTGAACGAAATCCAAGAAGTTTACAGACTTCAAGGGGTTGGTATCAACGACAAGCACATCGAAGTGATTGTTCGCCAAATGCTACGTAAAGTAGAAATCAAGGACGCTGGTGACAGCCGTTTCTTGGCCGGTGAACAAGTTGAAAGATATGCTTTCGAAGAGGAAAATGATCGTATCAACCGTGAAGGTGGACAACCTGCTACATGCAGCCCGCTTCTTCTCGGTATCACGAAAGTTTCTTTGAGTACTGACAGCTGGATTTCAGCAGCGTCCTTCCAAGAGACTACTAAAGTTCTTACGGAAGCAGCGATTAACTCTCGAACAGACCATTTGCGTGGCCTGAAAGAGAACATCATTATGGGTCGCTTGATCCCTGCGGGAACAGGTTTGACTTCATACAAACGCTGGAAAGTGTCTGTAGCGGAAGACGACGATACATCATTCGTGGCATTGCCAGGAATGACGACGTCAGCTCAGCCTCACCAAGGGTAATCAGGGCCTCGGCTTAGCGCTGGGGCGAGGGTTTCCGGGCCGCCGGCCTTAGTCGGCGGTCAAAATAAGTGTAAAAAGACCAAAAAGCGGAGCTCACACCGGTTTTTGGACTATAAAATTAACAACAAAGTCTTGACCAGGGCGCTTTTGGCAATGTAAGTTCCAGCGTCTTGGATTAGATCTGCACTCCGACTTGTCGGAGTATTGAAAAATCGTTTAAGGGGTTTTAAAGTGCCTACTATTAACCAGCTCATCAAAAGTGAGCGTAAAGTTCAAAAGAACCAAACAAAGTCACCTGCGTTGGTTTCATGTCCTCAACGTCGTGGCGTTTGTACACGTGTTTATACAACGACACCAAAGAAGCCGAACTCTGCTCTTCGTAAAGTAGCAAAAGTACGTCTTTCTAATGGTTTCGAAGTTATCTCTTACATCCCAGGTATCGGTCACAACCTTCAAGAGCATAGCGTTGTCTTGATCCGTGGTGGTCGTGTGAAGGACTTGCCGGGCGTTCGTTACCATATCGTACGCGGTGTATTGGATCTTCAAGGTGTGAACGGTCGTCTGCGTTCTCGCTCTAAATACGGTACTAAGAGACCTAAGAAATAAGGATTGAGAAATGTCACGTCGTAAAAAGACCTTTAAAAGAGAAGTTATTCCAGATCCGGTTTTCAAGGATCTAGTTATTGCTAAATTCGTTAACAAAATGATGATCCAAGGTAAAAAAGCTACTGCACAGAAGCTTTTCTACGGAGCATTGAAAGAGCTTGAAGGAAAAATCCAAGGTGAAGAGCCAATGAGCATCTTCAAAAAAGCTCTTGAAAACGTAAAGCCTTCTATCGAAGTTCGTTCTCGCCGTGTTGGTGGTGCGACTTACCAAGTTCCTGTAGATGTACGCCCTTCTCGTCGTTTGGCACTAGCAATGAGATGGTTAGTTGAGTACTCTCGCGAGCGCGGTGAAAAAGATATGGCTAAGCGCTTAGCTGGCGAGTTCGTTGATGCTTACAACAATAGAGGTAACTCTATTAAGAAGAAAGACGACGTTCACCGTATGGCTGAAGCGAATAAGGCTTTCTCTCACTACAATTGGTAATCTGTTTACATGTCAGCTAAAGATCCAAAAGTTGTAGCTGATCTCAAGTATACTCGTAATATCGGCATCATGGCTCACATCGATGCCGGTAAAACGACCACTACCGAACGCATTCTTTACTACACTGGTAAAAGTCATAAAATCGGCGAAGTTCATGATGGCGATGCCACCATGGACTGGATGGTTCAAGAGCAAGAGCGTGGTATTACAATCACATCTGCCGCGACCATGGCGTTCTGGAAAGATCACAGAATCAACATCATTGATACCCCCGGACACGTGGATTTCACGATCGAAGTAGAGCGTTCATTGCGCGTCCTCGATGGTGCTATTGCTGTTTTTGACGGAGTGAATGGCGTTGAACCGCAGTCTGAAACCGTTTGGAAACAAGCTGACAAATATAAAGTTCCAAGAATCTGTTTCGTTAATAAAATGGACCGCGTCGGTGCTGACTTTGTGATGTCTTACGGAACGATCAAAGACAAGCTCAATGCGAATCCGATCCCAGTGCAGGTGCCGATAGGCATGGAAGACACCTTCCGTGGTGTTGTTGATCTATTGGAAAACCGTGCATATATGTGGGATCAATCAGGGATGGGTGACCATTTCGAAGTTACCGATGTTCCCAACGACATGAAAGAGGAAGTCAGTCGCTTCCGCACTGAAGTCGTTGAAAAGATCGTTGAGTTTGAAGACGAACTTTTAGAGAAATATCTCAATGGTGAGGAAATCACTGTTGCGGAATTAAAGCGTGCTCTTCGTAAGGGGACGCTAGATTTGAAGGCGTTCCCTGTATTCTGTGGAGCTGCCTTTAAGAATAAGGGCGTTCAGCCCTTGCTAGACGGTGTGATTGACTATCTTCCTTCTCCTATCGAAGTGCCGGATATGATCGGTCATGATCCGCAAAAACCAGAAAAAGAAATTGTATGTAAGACAGATTTCAGTGCGAATGTAGCGGCCTTGGCTTTTAAAATTGCCAACGATCCATTTGCCGGAACCCTGACATACATCCGCGTGTATTCGGGCGAAGTGAAAGTGGGAGACCAGCTTTTTAATCCTCGTACCGAGAAAAAAGAACGCATCCAAAAATTAGTTAAGATGCACGCGAATTCTCGCGAAGAGATTGCCAGTCTGAAGGCCGGCGACATCGGCGCAGTTGTTGGTCTTAAGTTCACGGCGACAGGGGATACTCTTTGCGAGACATCTCATGCCGTCGTATTGGAATCGATCACTTTCCCTGAACCGGTTATTTCCGTGGCGATCGAGGCGAAATCCTCGGCTGATCAGGAAAAAATGCTTCAGGGCTTGGAAAAATTGGGTAAAGAAGATCCTTCCTGTCGTTTAAAAACGGATCCTGAAACAGGACAAATCCTTCTTTCAGGGATGGGAGAGCTTCATCTAGAGATTCTTGTAGATCGCCTTTTGCGCGAGCACAAGGTGCAGGCGAACGTTGGTAACCCTCAGGTGTCTTATCGCGAAAGTATCTCATCCTCGGCGACGGTCGAGTATGTGTACGAGCGAGAGGTGGCTGGGGAGCAACAATACGCGAAAGTTTCTCTAACAATTGAGCCGATCTCTCAGCATGACGGCATTCAGTTTGTGTCCAAGGTTTCTGTGTCTAAAGAATTTACAGCTCCTTTCCTTAAGGCGGTTGAAAATGGCTTTAAAGAGGCGGCCGAGGTTGGTCCTCTTGCGAGCTATTCTATGATCGGTATTAAGGGGACTTTAAATTCTGTGGAAGTGCGTCCGGATGCCTCAAGCGAAATGGCCTTTAAGGCAGCGACGTCCCTGGCTTTCAGGGATGCTGTAAGAAGTGCCACCGTTGAGCTTCTAGAGCCTATCTTCAAGTTGGAAGTGACTTGTCCCGACGAATTCGTCGGTAATGTGGTCGGGGATTTGAATGCCCGCCGTGGAAAAATTCTCACTATGAACGCCAAAGTCGGTGGTGGTCAGGTGATTTCTGCAGAGGCCCCATTGGCCAATCTGTTCGGATATGCGACCAATGTGCGCAGTCTGAGTCAGGGAAGAGCAAGTTTCAGTATGGAATTTTTGGAATATGCAGTGGTGCCAGCCAAGGCAAAAACCGAAATTCTCCACAAAATGGGAAGATATTAAAAAATTAATAATTTCCCTTTGACAAAGGGTTTTACAGTGCGCATACTCGCGCACTCATAGCGTCTACAACTTACAAAAAACCTCCCGCGTGAGTGAAATCGCAGGCCGCAAGGGCTAATTCGGGACAAGTTTTCGATGGGGTTAAAGCGCATTTTAGTAAATTTGCTAGTAATTACGATACTTTAAAAAGAAGAAGAGTGTCCATATGCAAAGTCAGAAGATTAGAATCAGATTGAAGGCATTCGATCATAAATTGCTTGATCAATCGACGAAAGAAATCGTCGAAACAGCACGTCGTACTGGTGCGAAGGTTGCGGGTCCAATCCCTCT
>NZ_JTEV01000045.1 GCF_000786105.1 Bdellovibrio sp. ArHS | reverse complement strand
TATTTCCTCCGCACCAAATCCCCCGCGCTACAACCAGACTACTGGATCAGTTTCCAAAAGTTAGATCTGGGTGTGAATTTCCATCGCCGCTTTGATGCCGCTTTCTAAGGCGCCATGCAAGGTGCCCGCAAAACGTATGCTCGTGTGTTCACCGGCGAATTGAAAACGCCCGCCGTACTCGGCCTCACCCGCAGCACCTTTGTAGCGCATATACTGTCCCGGTTTGAAGACTGCCATCGACCCCATCGCCCATTTTCTTTGCTGCCAGTTGGCCACTTCCGCGGTCCCGGGCTGTACCGCAGGCAGACCGTTATAGAAGATATCCAGATCAGTCAAAGCTTCGGCTCCGGCCTGAGCCCCCGCCTGTAAACCAGAAGTACCTGATCGCTGAAAGGTCAACAAACCTTGTGAGCCTTTTTGTGCGCGCCCCGAATCCCAAATCTTTTCAGTCAAAAAATTTCCAGTAAAATTACCCAGATTGGCCGGAACAGAACCACGTCGTTGCCGCCAGAACGCCGATTCAAAACCAAGTGTCCCTTTCGCGTGCGTCGCATAGGCCTGAGTCAGGATGCTTTCTTTTTTTACTTGTGAAAAATGCAAATTTTGAATGCCGCTGACTTCGCGCAATTTGGAAAAAGGCAAGGTGCAGATCACGTGGCGGGTTGTAAACACTTCTTTGCCTTCTGGCGTTTGAAAAGTCAGTTGAAAGGCGCCATCGTCCTCAAGAACTTCCACTAACGGACTGTTCATTCGCACCACGTAATCTGGAATCACTCCCGCCACTCGTGCGGAAAGAGACTGCATCAGACTGGACAGCCCGCCCTCCATGCGAAACACCGGTCGACTGGTCAAGAGAGAACTTCCTTCTGCATCCAGAGTCGATAGAAAATGCAAGGCCGACTGATCTTTGGCGTCCACACCGAAACGACTTTCCGCCTGAACCTCAATAAGCTTCAAGATCAAGGGATCCACTTCGCTGCGCCAGGATTCCAGAAGTTCGGCCAAGGATAAAGAGTCGTAATACGCCGCACGCTCAAACTGAAAGGCATTGCGATAAGTCAGAATCACATCCTGATCGCGGTACAATTCACTGCGTATGCGTTTGAAAGGGCCCTGCAAAGTTTTAATTCGGGAAGCCAGGTCTTTAACACTGTAAACCTTTTTGTCGAAGGCGAAAAGATGGGCTTCGACTCCCGCCGAGGCCTTGATCTCGTTGACGGGAATATTGAGTTCTTTGGCTAATTCGAAAACGCGGCTGTGTGTGATGTCAAAAAATTCTGCTCCCAGTTCCGCAACGGGCCCGCCCTCGGGAAAGACTGAAACTGTCTGCACCCGTCCGCCGATGCGCGACGAGGCTTCAAAGATTCTAAAGGGAATTTTGCGTTTTTTAAGTTCAAAGGCCGCCGCCAACCCCGCTGCACCCGCGCCAAGAATGATGACTTCGTTTTTAAAATTTCTTCTATCGCCCATGAAGTAGCGGTCTAAGCTTGTGCAACTGCCAAGCGCCAGAGCGGATGTGCCCAGTGCAGAAACTTTTAAAAAATCACGGCGAGTAAAAGAACTTTTTGCCATCAACCCCTCACCTGCATAGAATGGCAACACTTTGGCACAGAATCAAATCAATCTCATAAATCTGGATCGAATGTTTGATGATTTAGCACAGAATAACTGGGCTCTTTCATCGGCTCTTTTCACTCGGGAATTTTGTCAAAAGCTTGCCCACGAGTGTCAAAAGCTGTACGCCGAGGGCGCTTTGCAAAAAGCCTCGATCGGACACGGAGCTAACAAAGGAGTGCACGCAGAAATCCGTGGTGACTTCACTCGATGGATTGAAGAATCGTCGGCAACACCTTTGCAACAGGAGCTTCTGTCAGAGCTGCAACTGCTTTTGCAAAAGCTGAATCAGAGTTTTTACTTAGGACTGAAAAGATTCGAAATTCATTTTGCGCTCTACCCACCTGGGGCTGGCTATGATAAGCATATCGACAATCATCGGGGTTCGGGAGCACGAAAGATCACTTTCATTCTTTACCTCAATGAAAACTGGCAAAAGGGACATGGCGGTGAATTGAGTCTTTATGAACCTGATCAGGAAAACACGCTGATCACGCAAGTGGAACCTCACCTGGGCACCGTTGTCCTTTTTCGCAGTGACCTCTTCCCTCATCAAGTCGAGAAGAGCTTTCAGCCACGCCTGAGTATCACAGGCTGGTTTAGGGACGACGCATCATGAAGTCACTCTTTTATCAGGTCGTATTCACCCGCTTTCATGCTCGTGTCTTGATTCTTGTCAGTTCATTGTTAGGGGCGGTGTTCGGGCTTCTTGGGCCTTTTTTTCAAAAAGAATTTATCGACCAACTGACGGGACATCGCGGGCATCTTCATCTGATCGACTTTTCCAACCCGTTGACTTATGTTTTTGGCGCATTTCTTTGTGTGCTGATGGCGCAGGCCTTCTCGCAACTGACGAACTACTTAAGCATTCGCGAATCGTTGCATATGCAAAAGGTCTTTGCGCAAAGACTTTATGAAAAAACCTTGCACTTACGAGTCGACACGATGAGCGGAAAACCCGTTGGCGAAATCGTGTCTTTGTACGCCACAGATGTCCCCGGCGCCACCGTCTTTTTAGATCAGACTTTGCCCGCAGGGGCTTCCACTTTATTTCCTCTGATTCTAGCACCTTTTGCGATCTCGCTTCTTTTTGATGTGCCGATTTGGCCGACGGTGCTCATGATGATCGCGATCGCAACACTGAATACCTTCATGGCCTTTCGGCAGTCGAAGTTCTTTTACCGTTTTAAACAGTTGGCGGCGGAACGCATCGGCTTGGTGAACGAATGGATTCAGAACATTCGCACGATTCGCATTTTGGGTTGGACCCGTCACTTCGAAGGCAACATCTTTGTGAAACGTGAAATCGAGACACGCAACCGTGTTTTGATGGTCACCAATGGCCAGGTCATGAACTCGATCTCGTCGTCGATCACTTTCTTTTTGAATGTCGTCGCTTTGGGTTCTTTGGTGCTTTATTCGAAACATCAAATGACCAGTGGGGAACTGCTCGCCTTGCTATGGATCGTCGGGGTGTTCTTAACCCGTCCGTTTCGTCAGATGCCGTGGTTTTTCACTTTCGCTTTTGACTCTTGGACATCCCTGAAGCGCCTGGAAGCCTTTCTTGCAACGAAAAACAATGAGACCCAAGAAGAAAAAGAGCTTTCCCCGCAAGCCCGAAAACGCGAAGAAAAGTACGCCGTGCAGGTGCGCAATTTAAATCTATCCATCAGCGGCAAACGCATTTTGAAAAACATCAATCTGGATATCAAACATGGAGAGTTCGTCGCGGTCGTGGGTGAAGTGGGCGCTGGGAAGTCCATGCTACTTCTTTCACTTCTTCGCGAAACCGGCGCCAGCTTTGAGTCGTACCACTTTGGCGAAAAGAATGCCTTACAGATGAATCTGGATGAGGTGCGTGCGCAGTACGCCTATGTGCCCCAGGAAGGCTTCATTATGAATGCGACCTTGCGTGAAAACGTGGCTTTCATTTACGACATCGAGTCGGAACGAGATCCGATGATTGAAGAGTCCTTGAAATTAGCACAGTTCGATTTAAACACCGAACGCGTGGAAAAAGGTTTGGCGACGGAAATCGGCGAACGAGGTGTAAATCTTTCCGGCGGTCAACGACAGCGCGTGGGCCTGGCCCGTGTGCATTTTCATAAAGCTCCGGTCTTACTTTTGGATGACTGTTTAAGTGCCGTGGATGTCGACACCGAACAAAAACTTTTTGCGCAACTTCTTCTGGGCGCCTGGGCCGACCGCACCCGCCTGCTGGTCACGCATCGCCTGAGCGCTCTGCATCAGGTGGATCGCATCCTGTTTATGGAGGATGGTGAAATTGTGGACTCGGGAAGCTTTGAAGAACTTCTGGCGCGAAATCATAAGTTCCGTCAATACACCACGACGGTCGCCAAGGAAGCCACGCAAAAATCTGAGGATTCCCTGGAGGTTTTAAAATGACTTCTAGAAAAGCGCACAAACCTGCCGTGAAGGCTAAATATCTTTCCGATGGAGAAGTCCGCAAAGAAGGTGGCTATAGCAAAAATCTTTATGAAACCTTGCGCTTCGCCTATGGGCCGTATCTGGCTCGTATTTTAGTTTGTCTGACCTTAGGTTTTGTCGGCCGAGGCCTTCTTTTGGCCAACACCAATGTCATTGGCTACTGGGTCGACAATCTGGTCGGTAAAGAAACGCCACTGACAGGCTTTTCTTCGCAGCAGTTTGTTCTTCTTCTGGGAATCATGGCGATCACCGGCTTTGCGATGACCCTTGTGTTCCGCGTGAGTTTTTCCAGACTTTCTGCGCAGGCGATTTCCAGTTTCTATGACGAAGTCACCTTAAGAACTTCCCGCCTGCCCATGGGCTTTTTTGACAACACGCCAGCAGGCCGAATCATCACGCGTTTTTCCAGCGACTATGGCAACGTGTTTCGTTTGTTCGGCGGGCCTTTGGCCGAATTCATCTCGATTATTTTTGATCTGAGTATGATGGTCATTCTGATCACCGTCGCCAATCCGATTTATTTGATTTTTGTCTTTTTCATCGGTGTGATGAACTTCCTGGTTTACAAATTGAATCAACAGAAACTGCGCACCTCACGACGTGAACTTTCCGCCAGCCGCTCTCCGAGTATTGCGCATTTTGCGGAAACCACCCAAGGGGCCAGCACCATCCGTTCTTTCCGGCGGGAAAAGATTTTCGGCGAACGCTTTGAGCGTTTGGATCGCTATTTTCTAACGCAAAAAATGAGTACGACTAAACAGCTGATCAGCTTTTCATTTCAGATGAACAGTCTAACGGCCCTGTTACTTTTAGTGACGGGGGTTTCGGCTTACTTCATGGTGGAAAAAGGTTGGGCCACAGTGGGCTCTGTCGGCGTCGCCTTCAGTTTCATTGCTCTTTCAGGCAACACGGTACAAATGTTTTTCGAATGGTTAACACAGTTTGAAGAAGCCATGATCGGAGTTGAGCGCCTTGATCAGTACATGCGCATGGAAATGGAAAACGGCAGCCACCTGCCCGCCACCGCAAAGTTTGCAACCGGTCATCCTGTTTATTCAGAATCCGTCGAAAAATATCTGCACAACCGCCGTCTGACGGAAAACCGCAGCGCCTCGGTGCAAGTGAAAGACGTATGGTTCAGATACCGCGACGATCTGCCGTGGGTTTTAAAAGGCGTGAATTTCGAAGTGCAGGCCGGCGAGCGCCTGGGCATTGTCGGACGCACAGGATCCGGAAAGTCCAGTTTGATTCAGGCTCTGTTCTATCTTTATCCGATCGACAAGGGGCAAATCTCGATCAACGAGCATCTGCCTAAATTTAAAAACGATACTGCCGGAGTGGACCTCAACCTGTATCGTCAGTCGATGGCATTTATCGCCCAAGAACCGATTTTATTTCAGGGCACTTTGCGTTTCAATCTGGACATCAAAGACACTTTGCCCGATGAAAGACTGCTGCAGGTCATTGAACAGGTCGGCCTGGGGGATTGGCTAAGATCTCATCCCGAAGGCCTTGCTTTACGCATTGAAGAACGCGGAAAAAATCTTTCTCTGGGTGAACGCCAATTATTATGTATGGCTCGGTGCCTTTTGCAAGAATCACCGATTGTGATCATGGACGAAGCGACCAGCTCTGTCGATCCACAGTCCGAAGAGATCTTGGTCAAAGCCACCGAAGAGTTTTTCTCGGACCGAACTCAGCTTATTATTGCTCATCGGCTTTCCACTTTAGCGAAGTGTGACCGAATATTATGGTTGCAGAATGGTGAGATTGTCGCCCTCGGCCCCACGAGCGAAGTTCTTCCCCGATTTAAAAAAGCAGAACTGGTCTAAAAAATAAGTTTGCGGCTGCCGATGAAAAGGGGTATTTCTCGGCACAGATCTGCTCCGAGAGGTCGAAGTGGACACAGATTCTATTTGCAACTAGCGGAGCGCGGTGATGGAAGACAACAACCAAGCACACGACGAGAGCCAGGAACAGAACTCCCTGCTGAGCCTGACTGACACCTGGTCGGCATTAAGCCCCGATGAACGTCGTGAAAAGTTCAAAGAACTGCCCCGCACAGAAGCTGAAGAATTATTTCTAAGCCTTAAGACCCATGACCAGGCTGAACTGATCATGGAAGCCGCTCCCCTCGAAAAACGCTCTTGGATTCGTTTGTTGGCGCCCGATGACGTGGCCGACTTGATCCAGGAAATGGGATCTGATTATCGCGATGAATTGTTAGCTTTGCTGGACCCGCAAACGAAACGAGAAGTGACGGCCCTTTTGGCTTATGCGGAAGATGCCGCCGGGGGACTGATGAGTTCCCGTTTCGTCCGTCTGCGCCCCGACATGACCGTGGACGAGGCCATCACCTACATTCGCATTCAGGCTAAGACGCATGTAGAAACCATCTATTACGCCTATGTCTTGGATTCAGACCAAAAACTTTTGGGTGTCGTGTCTTTCCGCGAACTTTTTTCTGCGGCCCCGGGTAAACGCATTTCTGAGATCATGCACACCGATGTTCTGAAAGTTCCAGTCGAAATGGACCAGGAACAGATCGGTCGTATCTTTTCGCAACAAGACCTGATGGCCGTTCCCGTTGTTGATGAAAACGGTATCATGAAAGGTATCGTCACGTTCGATGACGTGGCCACAGCGATTCAAGAAGAAGCCACCGAAGATATTCACAAACTCGGGGGGGTTGAGACCTTGGATGCCCCGTATTTGAAAATCTCAATGCTTGAGATGATCAAAAAACGCGGCGGCTGGCTTTTGATTCTTTTTCTTGGTGAAATGTTCACGGCCACAGCCATGGCTTATTACGAAGATGAATTAGCCAAAGCGGTCGTCCTTTCCATGTTCATTCCGCTGATTATTTCTTCGGGCGGAAACTCGGGGTCGCAAGCCTCGACTCTGGTCATCCGGGCCATCGCTCTGGGAGAAGTGCGTGGACGGGATTGGTGGCGCGTCTTAGGCCGAGAAGTCTTAACCGGACTGACACTGGGACTTCTTCTGGGCGCCATCGGTTTTATTCGGATCTTGCTTTGGCCAAATCGTGAAAGTCTGTACACGACTCATTACATGCTTGTCGCCGCCACAGTCGCAGCCAGCGTCGTAGGTGTCGTTCTTTGGGGAACCATCTCGGGTTCAATGCTGCCCTTTATTCTGAAGAAGGTGGGGTTTGACCCGGCTTCAGCTTCAGCGCCAGCGGTTGCGACTCTCGTCGACGTCACGGGGCTGGTGATCTACTTTACTGCGGCTAGTTTGTTTCTTACTGGGGTGCTTCTTTAGTCTTTCCTTTAAATCTTGGCTTCGGCGGGGGATTTGGGAAGAGGGAGGGGCTGGGTTTTCCTCTTGCGTTCGGCACGCCTTCCGGGCTCGGTTGCCGCCGCACTTTGTGCGGTTCGCGCCATCGTGGCGCCG
>NZ_JTEV01000044.1 GCF_000786105.1 Bdellovibrio sp. ArHS | reverse complement strand
CGTCAACGTCAAAAACGATCAAACGAAGAGTCACCTTGATAGGAGCCGCGAATGTCATACCACGCTGACGGCACTCGTCCACGTCGTACTTAGCTGGCTCTAGAGTGTATGATACAAACTCAAGGCTTGCTGTATTGTTGAAATCTGTAATTGGGAATACAGATTTGAAAACGCCATTGAGACCCGCATCGCCACGGCGATCTGGATCCATATCTTTTTGAATGAAAGCTTCATAAGAAGATTTCTGCAATTCAATCAGATTTGGGATATCAATGACCTGCTTGTTTTTTGCAAAAGACTTTCTAACTCGGATGTTAGAAGCTGTAACTGGAGTTCTTTCCAATTTACTCTCCTGATCTGTTTGCACTCCGGCGGAACCGGAGTAGAAAATCGGACATTCGCTTCGGGGGGAATTATCCAAGGCCCACATTAAATCTTTAGATAAGCATCTCAACCTACCTGAAGTTTTAAGTAAATCAAGTAATTATAATACTTTCCGCGAGCTTCTGGAGAGCGACCAAAGCCCCCTTCGACTCGATCAAAAAAGACCTGAAAAGCGACCCCTACTTTAAGAAATATGAAGCCCGACTGTGACCAACACCTTAAGGGACCGAAGAGGCTGAGGCTTCCTCGGCAATGCGGGATCTAAATAATAGCGTGGCGCGTTAATTTAATGAAATTACAGTAAGTTTTCTATTAACTGGCAAAACTTCAGAGCTCTTTGGAACCAGGGGCAGCTTTAAAGGTGTTAAATCGTAGACCTCTCTCAAAAAAGCCTCGCCTTCTTTCACTCGCGCGGTGAATCATTCTTCCAGAAGTTTCAGCCGTGTCCTTTTTTCACAGCCGCTCTGAGCTGTGCTTTAAAAGTAGGCACGATAAACAAAGGCTTTTTTTTTAAGGCAAGTCTTTCCCGCTAAATACCTGAGGTCAAATCGAAAGGCATCGCTGGCCTTTGTTTTCCAACGGCCCCCACTCCCACGACGCGACTCACTTGATAGGATTTCTCAAATTTTAAAGGAGCAGAACTATGATTCTTCTAGGTACTTTTTTTTATTTTATCACCGCAGGATGGATCGCTCATGCGGGCCCCCAGGACCTCGTTCCGTTTTTTTCAAAAGATTTTTTGGTAAAGACAGCGGAGACCGGCTGTATGCCCAAGGGAATGAAAGCAGACAACTCAGGGAGCTTTCTGTACGTCGCTGAAATGTGTGGGAAAATCGATCCCGCCAAAAAGAGAAGAGTCCCGACTGCCTCCATCTTCGACCTTAAGAAGCAAACCCTGGCAAAAACCGTGGTGACACCAGCGGGCCCCGTGGATGGCATTTTCGCCAATACCGAGGTGGACTTCTCTATCGATGGTCGCTTTGCGTTTATCTCTCGGGCTGAGGGCGGCAAAACCGCCGAGATATTTCAAAGTGGCGGCCTGCTTAGTGTGGTGGATACCAAGTCCCAAAATATTATCAAATACATTCCAACAAAAGGAGAAGGCTCTAAAATCATCGCCGCGCGCCCTTTACTGTCAGACAAACCACATGAACAGATACTGTATGTTGCCAATTATTTTTCCGACGACGTCAGCGTCATTGATGTTTCTAACTTGAAGAACGATGGCAACCTGGACGGGAGCAGTCACTTCATTAGAAAGATACGCCTGCAAACCAGTTTTACCAACCCCAGCATCAAAAAGTATCTTATTGCGCCCCGCGGGATCACTTTTACTCCTGACGGAAAGTACGCTTTGATCTTAGCCACGGAAACAGGCAGCTTGATCATTGTGGATGCCGTCAACCACAAACAAATTGCGGAACTTTCACCTATAGAAGAGTCCACCGCCGGTCGTGCGGTAAACTTACGGCATGTCGTGGTGACGAAGAACGGTCGACTTGCCTACTTCAGCCACATGCGCGGAAATGCTGTTTCGCGAATAGACATGGATAAACTGATGCAAGAAATCTCGAAGGTCGCGCCCATGGCTACACCGGTTCTTCCATCTCAAGTCTGGAACAAACTTTTTGTTCCGTTCAACACTTCAGAAGGTCTGAAAAAGATTTTAATCTTGGAGGACTATCCGACAGATCACCCCAACTTCCCCGGAAAAAAGTGGGACCTTGCGCATCCGAATACCATTGTGTTGGATCCCCAAGACAATCGCTATCTGTATGTCTCTTCGCGCACCACTAGTTACAAGGATGACAGTAAAGTCGATCCGCGCATAAAAGGAAAAATTGATATCATCGACACCAGAAACGGGAAAATCGTATTTACTCTGGTGGGCGGTGCTCAACCAACAGCCTTGGAAGTTTCACCCGATGGATCTACTTTAGTTTCCGCGGGCCTTAAGGACGATAAACTCTATTTTTATGACGTGAGCAAAATTATTTCATTATATGAAAGGCGATAAAGAATCTAATCATATCAGAATAGATACTGAACGGAAACTCCCGAGGAAATGTAGTACTGAAGATCGCGATTGCTGTTGTTAAAAACGGCAATCGCGCCATTATCAAAAATTCGCAAATGGTAGGCCAAGCCAATATGTGTACGCATAAACGTGTAAGTGGTTCCGAACTCAAACCCATAGCGCAAAGCTGTAAAATCATAATACTCTGGATAAGGATATTTGTCGGGCGACTCAATAAAGTATCTGTCAGAGTTAAGGGCATATACTAAAAAGAAACCGAATTGCAACGGCCGCCACACGTCCGGCCCTACTGATGTATTCCACCGTGAATACCGATAGATGAAATTCGCCTGATAAAGTATTTCGTCGTCAACAGAATAGCCTCCCAGAGACAGATCCACCGCATGCTCTGGTTCAAGTTCATAACTTGCCCCGGCCGCGAAGGTCCCCAGAAAACCAGAACGCTCAACCACTGCACGCCATTCATCGGCTTGCGCAGATGAAAAAAAGAACATCATCATTCCAACTATCAGGGCTTTATAGTTAAACATGTGTTCCCCAGCGTATCCATTCTTGTCACACAGAACTGATTCCCTTGCACTGTGATACTTAGCCAGTGAGTGCCTTCCTCCCCGGCCACGCGTCCACATTGCATCATGATGGTGCCGTGATCCGTCGACAGATCATAAATATGATTGTGCCCATTAAAGATAATTTTGACTCGAGGATGTTCGATAACATAACCCAGCGTCGTTGCCACACTGTCAAAATAGCGGTCTGAATCGCGCAGCTGCACATGCGAAAAAATGATGATGTTTTTGCCGGTTTCGTCGACTCGAGCCTTCAACCATTCCGGATCAAACTCGTGAGGGGTTTCCAAGTTGTTTGAGTTAAAAACTATAAATCGGTAATTGTCTGACTCAAAATAAAAATTAGATGGCCCAAAAGCCTTGCGATATAGCTCAGGTCCGGCGCCAATCGAGTCATGATTTCCGATAACGTTGATAAGGGTATGGCGAAGTGGCCCAATCGCTTCAATAAACTCGTCATATTCAAGGTTGTAAGCCGAGTTGGTAAAGTCCCCTAGTCCCGCGACAAAATCAAATGTGCTGACCTGATTCATTTGAAACACCATTTTATCCGTGGCTTTGTAATTCTGATGCGAGTCCGAATATATAGCCATGCGAATGACTCCATCACTTTCCGGATTCCCGATCTTTTTCAAAGCCAGTTGATTGAGATTTCTTTCCGGTCGCAAAAGCTTGTCTGAAAAAGGCGAATCAACGAAGGGTGCACAAGAACTGACCAAACAAAAAGTGGCGACATAGAAGAGGAGTTTACTCATAGATTAAACTCCAAGCCCAGGCGTCCGTAAAAATCATTTTCGAGCTGAGTGACTTTAGAGTCTGGATGATAAATCCGTTCCGATTCATAAAGACGTCGATCAACAGCGGCCCCCAGCGCAAAAGTCACACCGGTTCGAGAAGTGACAAACTTTTTGAAAGCACCCTCAACGAAAATCTCTTGATAGTAAATACGATCTTCATCGTCGGGGCGAGAGTCATACAGATACGATCGCACGGTCAAGCCAACACGTCCGTCAAAGACGAATCCATTATCAAGAAACTTTCTTGCCGCATAGTTGACTCCAAACGGGGTCACTTCAAAAGTATGAATCCAGTTAAGCTCTCTTCCCCATGCAAAGCGAAAAAAAGGAAACCCGATGGTCATACGAACATTTTCTTTGAGACTATAGACGACTCCGAAATACGGGAAAGGCTTCCCGTCATGAAATCCCCTATTGTCGGACTGATTAAGAGCAAAGATCCAGCTATAATTCATTTCTGGCGCCATCTGGTATGTTATGGTTCCGTCAAAATAGTCATTGCGAGGCTCGCCCCAAGGCATGTCACTAGCAGTGGCATAAGAGGCAAAAAAACTGAGCTTGCCACCATTCGCGAGATCACGACGAGCCCCGAAACCGCCGCCCTGATTTTGAAATGAATTGGCGATAAAAACCTCGCGCTCGCCTAATCTGAACTGGGTGCGCCCTAAGTTTAAGCTTTCCGCGAAGATGTGCGCCGACGCACTCCAAGTATCGGATTTATAAAGAGGCAATCTGATATCCGTATTAAAAATACGTAAAGGTGCATCCTTGTAAGTATAAGGTGACGTCCACAGATCAGAACGAAAACTGAAAAGCATTTGCAGGTTTTGTTCTTCAATCGTAGGAATAGTTCCTAGTGGGGCGGCCATGACCACGGAAAACTGCGAAAGGACAAAAATAAATAGAAGCAGACGATTGAAGTGAGTCACTATCTCTTTGTAGGCCCTCGGAAAACGACCGTCAACGTCGACGAGCAATTCGTAAAGGTGATATTGCGTCCGAATTAAATTCCTTGCAGGACCAGCTATTTCTTAAAAGGATTCAGAAGATAAAGCCAACTTTGGCCTTTCTTTTTCATTCCTTTTTCAATAACAGTGACTTGGTCTTCATAAATTTTGCCAGCCTCTTCAGGCGAGACATAGTCATCCCAACTAAAATAAATTTCCGGCCAGTCCCGGCCCTCCACCACTTTATTAAGATGCCCTTTTAAATGTTCTTTGAAGAACTCCAACTCAAAATTCCAGTTTTGTGGCCAGCTTCGTTCTTCAATAACCTTTTGGCGTCGTGAAATTTCCCATTTTGCTTGCACGACTTTTTCTAAATACAAATGAAAAAGAAAGTATGCAGGCGCAGGGCGTTTCAGAGAGCTACTGCTGGTTTGGAGTACTATCGACGTAAAATAAGAAGGATAATCTACGGAAATATCCATCCAGACAAGACTTCCCGGTCGACGAAGACTCCAAACCCATTCGTCATTTTTACGTTTCCTTAAATATTCAGGCATTTGTTCGCAAGAAGCATATCGATATTCAAAGACCTCGAAATTACACTCTCTTGCAAAATCAGCTATATATTTCTCTACATTAGCGTCAGGAAATTTTTGGTACTTCATAATTTATTTATCTCTCTTTCGTCGCATCCTGAACCGACGCAATCGCCATCAAAGTACCCCTCATAAGCGTCCTCACCAAGAGTAATGACAAATGGTTCATCATCAAAGATTTCAATGCGTCCATCATTGCCGTGATCGTATCCATCATTTTCGTCATAGGCATAAGCACTCGGCAAAAAGGACGTATGTAACGCCAACACAATGGCTAAAATATTCTTAAATTTCCAATGATCAAAAAACCCGAACACCATAAGCTCCTCCGCTTCCGGAGGAACTACAAAGCAAAGAGAAAGCCGACCAAAAACACCGCCAAAAGGGTTTTATGTGAAAATGAAGAACTTCAATTCCAACGAAAAGGATAATATCCAGGACTGGAGAAACGGAAGGTACCTGCTTCCTATTACTCACAATGGGAAGCGGGTACCTTTTTAACACAAAGGGAAGCAGGTACCCTTTCGAAAAAAAAGCCCCGTGTTTCCACGAGGCTTTCGATTCTTCGCATGAAGAGCAAAAACTACTTAACAGTAACTTTCGCGCCCGCAGCTTCAAGAGCTTTCTTGATTTTTTCTGCGTCTTCTTTAGTAGCGCCTTCTTTAACAGCTTTGTTACCAGCTTCAACAAGGGCTTTTGCTTCAGCAAGACCAAGACCAGTCAAGCCACGAACTTCTTTAATAACGTTGATTTTGTTGGCGCCAGCGTCAACAAGGATAACGTCGAAAGCAGTTTTTTCTTCAACAACAGCAGCAGGACCTGCCGCAGCAGCTACAGGAGCAGCAGCAGAAACGCCCCATTTTTCTTCAAGCATTTTTACAAGTTCAGCGATCTCAAGAACTGTTTTCTGAGACAACGCATCTACTAATTGATCGTTAGTTAGAGACATTTTAAAATCCTCCAAAGGATATAAATTTATTGTTAATTCAAATATTCAGCGCCCAAACGTAACAATTACGCTTGTGGAGCTTCTTCAGTAGTAGCACCGCCACCAAGTTTCTCAGCATAAGCATTCAAGCATCTAGCAAGTGCAGAACCTGCACCCAATAGTGTACCGAGGAACATAGCGCGAAGTTGGTCTTTGCCTGGAAGAGTCGCCAAGAACTTAATCTTAGCATCATCCAACGCTTCACCGTCCATAACACCAGACTTAATCTGAAGAACTTCAACGTCCTTCGCGAATTCAGCCAATGTTTTTGCAGTTGCGTTCACTTCACCGTAAGAGAATACGATGGCGTTAGTACCTTTCATTGAATTAGCAAATGCCTTTTCAATAGCTGGGTGATCTTTGAACGCTCTTTTTGCAAGAGTGTTGCGGACAACCTTCATCTCTGATTCAGCAGCATTCAATTTTTTACGCAAGTTAGTAACCTGCTCAACCTTGATGCCTTTGAAGTCAACGATGAAAGCTCCTTTAGCCTTTCCGAATTTCTCCGTGATTAGCTTAATCTCTTGCTCTTTATCTGCGCGAGTGATCATAAGTGAGCCTCCTTTCGTTAGATTCTTTCTACTCCAGTTTTGCTGAAGTAGGTTGTGCGATTCAGGTTGGTTTGGAGTCACCTAGAACTAGGAAACTTTTTGCCTTATCTCGGTAGGCCCCACACCGTCGTGGGATTACATCTACTAAAAGAAACCTACTGTCTCTGATCGCAATAAAAACTTAAGCTCCGATTTACACCGGAGCTTTTAATTACATTTAAAATTATGCGTTAGTAGCAGTTAGTGCTGCTGCCGCATTTGGTTCAATCTTAACACCAGGACCCATAGTTGAAGCTACGGAGATAGTTTTAAGATAGATACCTTTAGACGCTGCTGGCTTCGCTTTTACGATAGCACCCAACAAAGTTAGGAAGTTATCGCGAAGTTTAGCATCGCCCATAGACTTCTTACCGATACCAGCGTGAACGATACCTGCTTTATCAACGCGGAAATCAAGCTTACCTTTTTTCTCGGCAGCTACTGCTTCACCAACGTTCATAGTTACAGTACCGATTTTTGGGTTCGGCATCAAACCACGAGGCCCCAAGATCTTAGCAACTTTAGAAACAGTCGCCATCATGTCTGGAGTCGCGATACATTTGTCGAAATCCAACCAACCACCTTGAATTTTAGCAACAAGGTCGTCAGCACCAACGAAGTCAGCGCCAGCCGCTTTCGCTTCAGCCTCTTTCGGGCCTTTTGCGAAAACAACAACTTTAACTTCTTTACCAAGACCGTGAGGCAAAGAGATCGCGCCACGAACTTGTTGGTCAGATTGCTTAGGGTCAATACCCAAGCGCAAAGCTACGTCGATAGATTCATCAAATTTAGCTGGAGCAGTCGCTACCACAAGTTTGAATGCTTCTTCAACAGAGTATTTTTTTTGAGAATCAACCTTCTTAGAGGCTGCTTCGAATTTTTTACCTGCCATACATCACCCCTATGCGATATCGATGCCCATGCTCTTAGCCGTACCAGCAACTTGTGACATTGCGGATTCAACTTTCAAGCAGTTCAAGTCAGGCAATTTCGTTGTAGCGATTTGCTTGATTTGATCGTTATTGATTTTGCCTACTTTGTCTTTTTGCGGTTGCTTGGAACCAGATTCCAATTTCAACGCCTTTTTGATCAAAGAAGACACCGGTGGTGTTTTCGTAATGAAAGTAAACGATCTGTCTTGGTAAACAGTGATGATGATAGGGATGATGCTATCACCCAACGCTTGTGTACGAGCGTTGAACTGCTTACAGAATTCCATGATGTTTACCCCGTGCTGTCCAAGTGCCGGTCCAACGGGAGGAGCTGGATTAGCTTTCCCTGCCGGTATTTGCAGCTTGATCATTCCTGTAACTTTTTTTGCCATGACCCACTCCTGCAAGAGGTTTGTTTATGAGTGCCCCGACCTATTCGAAGCGACCCTTTTATAAAAGAGCTACACTATGTAGCTCTTAAATTATTGTTTTTCAACTTGAATGTAGTCCAATTCCACTGGAGTTGGTCTACCGAAAATGCTGACAAGAACTTTCAGTTTCCCTTTGTCCTCGTTCACTTCTTCTACAGAACCCTGGAAGTTGCTGAATGGACCATCAATAACAGTCACATTCTCACCGACAGAGAACTTCACTTTTGGCTTCGGTTTTTCCGCCATACCAGCCATTTGCTGCGTTACACGAAGAACCTCTGCTTCCGGCACCTCTGGAGGACGAGTTTTAGTCCCACCCACGAAGCCCGTCACTTTAGACGAATTACGTACTAAATGCCAAGTTTCATCGTTCAAAAACATCTGAACGAAGATGTAACCTGGGAAAAATTTACGCGATTTAGTCTGTTTTTGACCTTTTACAAGCTCAACAACGCTTTCTGCTGGAATAAGAATCTCTCCGAAAAACTCTTCCATTTTATTGGATTTGATTTTTTCTTCGATGGCCTTTTTGGCAGTGTTTTCACAACTTGTTTGAACGTTAACGATGTACCACTTTTTTTCCATGGTTCGTTCCTTACTTCATGAGGTAGTTGATAAAGAAGCCTGAGATCAAATCGAATGAACTGATGATAACGCTTGAAATAAGCACCATCACGATACATGCGATTGTCATGGCCGTTGTGTCTTTACGAGAAGGCCATACCACTTTACGAATTTCGGAGACAACCTCTTCACCCCAAGACATGACTTTTGGGTTGAATTGAAGGACTGCAAAAACAACCAAGCCCAAAGCCACTGGAAGACCGTGGCGGACCATGTCGGAATCAGCAGCTCGTGCTACAACCCCGAAGGCGCCAGCGAAGGCTTTGATGAGAAGAGATGTTGTCAAACCGACCAAGATAGCTGCGATAGCAAAGCTGATTGTCAAAATCTTAGAGTTGGCCTTTTCCATAGTTCCTCTTTGTTTGGTTTTCAAAATTGGCAGGGGCGGAGGGATTCGAACCCACGACCTAACGATTTGGAGTCGTTCGCTCTACCACTGGAGCTACACCCCTGCGATCTTCTTGATGATAAGTGAGGAATCTCGATGGCTCAAACCTTGGGCTTCATCAATTCTCATCAAGAATCTCCATTTTTAGGAGATTTTCGCAGTTTAAAAACTTCTTAAACCGACCAAAAATTTAATTTTTTAGTCATGCCAAGAAACACCGCGGGGGACCCTTTTGTCAAGGAGTCCCCCAGGTGATTTTAATTTAGCCTATGCTGCGTTATCGTTATTCAACGATTTCAACAACTACGCCGGCGCCAACAGTACGGCCACCTTCGCGGATCGCGAAACGCAATTCTTTTTCCATTGCGATTGGAGCGATCAACTCAACAGCCAATTCAACGCGGTCACCAGGCATAACCATTTCAGTTCCAGCTTTCAAAGTACAAACACCAGTTACGTCTGTTGTACGGAAGTAGAACTGAGGACGGTAACCATTGAAGAATGGAGTGTGACGTCCGCCTTCTTCTTTAGTTAGGATGTACGCTTCAGCTTTGAATTTTTTGTGAGGTTTTACTGAACCTGGTTTAGCCAAAACTTGACCACGTTCAACTTCTTCTTTTTTAGTACCACGAAGAAGAACACCACAGTTGTCCCCTGCTTGACCTTCATCAAGAAGTTTACGGAACATTTCGATACCAGTTACAGTCGTTTTTTGAGTTGGACGGATACCGATGATTTCGATCTCGTCACCAACTTTAACGATACCACGCTCTACACGGCCAGTAACAACTGTACCACGACCAGAGATAGAGAATACGTCCTCTACTGGCATCAAGAAAGTTTTATCAGTAGCACGAACTGGTTCAGGGATGTAAGCATCAC
>NZ_JTEV01000043.1 GCF_000786105.1 Bdellovibrio sp. ArHS | reverse complement strand
TTTGGATTTTTTCGTGGCTGCCCGCAAAGGCTCCGGCGGCGGTGGTTTATGAGTCTATTTCTATTTTAGGTAAGCCTCATCTTTGCGAAGAGTTTGCTCGAGATACGCGAATTGGCAACATAGGCATGGGTCTTTTGAGAACTGAATCACAAAAGCCCCGGTTCGAGATCGTTCATGAACGAGAACAAGCATTTCTTAAAGGGACCTTCTATGTTTACTTCATTCAATGTGACGCCAACCAAAATAGAAACCTGCAACGGACTGCTAAAACCGACGTAACGCCTTATCTAGAGCTGCACTATCGTCATGATGAGTCGTTTGCCCGTCGTCTTCAGGATCTTCATTTGAATGAAACTTTTGTCAGAGTCTCTTTACAACAAATGGGTCTCATCGATGGCAATCCCTTCTTCGTGGGAGAAGTTTTTATTCCAATGACAACCCAGGGTAACACCTACGGCCTTTTAGGATCTAAGGATCTGGCCGCCTATTTAAATGGAAATAACGTCACGAAAAAATTGCACCTGAAATTTGCAACCGAGTGGGATTTCGGCAGCAATGGAAGAAGGCTTCACGCCAGATCCAGTGCATTTGAATTTACGATCAATTTAAAAAAGGACTAGTCATGAATCTTTTTAAAACCTCACTATTTACCATCCTCACGGCGACTCATATATGCCAAGCCGAGCCTCTTGATCTTAGAAAAGTCACCACAATGACGAGTCCGAACAAAGTTAAGGAGCAGACTCTTCTGAACTATTTCGACCGCGAAGCCCGCGACACAAACCTCGCTGATATCGCAGGGAAAGACTATACAGGCTACTGTTTCGACGGTCGCAACTCCCGTCCCGTCAATGCAGCCCTTCGAGTTCTAAACTTGCAGCGCCAAGATGGTCCTTTAGGTATCAGGGATATCACGAAGGTTGTCCTGGTCGATGAGTCTAGCAATAGAGGCCTTTTAGACCTCGACAAAGACATCAAGACAGCCTATTTAGAAGCCAGCTTACCGGGAGAAACTGAGGGCACAGTTTCTTTTACGATGGCTCACTTCGCAAAAACTTCCCGCTACAAAATTAAAAGAGTCGCGGGAACTTCGGATGAACTGATTATCTCTCGAACAGAGGCCGAAGGTTTTTTAAAACGTCGTTCCGTGTGCTACATGAAAGGCACCGAGAAAGCCACGGTGACAAGTGGAACTCCCTTGCCTAACCCCAAATGGGTAGGTCACGAATACTTCCAGCGTCTTGAAAACAACTACTACACTAATAGCGTTGCTATCGAAGATATAAGCGAATTGAAGTCACTTCCCAAGTATGGTCTTTGTGTAAGTCGTCAGTTCAACTCTATAACAACCCAACTTGGACGTAGGGCGGAAGATATCACCGTCGCGGAAAAACTGGCTTGGACCGCTCAGAATAAAAACAATCCCAACTGGTTATGGGCTACGGAAGTTGAGCCTTTCCGCTTCGACGTCGTCAAGCTGGATATAAACTATGGTTCCTTGTTGAGTGATAGCGGCGAAAAAATACTTTCAGGCCGCTGCGGTCGAGCTTGTTCGCAAGGGCAGGAGATGGCCCGCTTAAGCCTTGCGGATGGTTTTGAAAGCACGTCTTCGACATTTTTGATCCAGGATAATTCGCAAATTAGTGGAAGTCCCGTTACGATAGCGTCTTTGGAAGATCAAGGTTCCCTGGGACTTATGTTGACGTCGTATCGTAAGACGGTTTTCAACGGCAAACCGCTTCTCAGTTCACGTTCCTTACGTATTAACGATGGCACCATTGAAGAGAAGTTCTGCTACTCATATTCCGACACGAATATTTTTGATCGAACTTGGTATATGGCGGGAATGCTAAGTCTAAAACAGAAGGATGCGCGCTAACCAAATCCTTTTGTATATCAGGCTCAATACGGGTGCTTCAGGTATTCACTTGAAGCACTTTCAATCTCTGAAAATGCCCACTTATTCCGTAACTATTTTTTCCCATAATTTAAAGTCGCCGCTAAGCCCAATCCAAATGCGGCGCCCGAACAGACTTCGCCCATCGAGGTGGGACCATCAATAAAACCCACTTCCGGCATAACTTTCTTATTTTTAAACGCTTGCCATGAAGCCCCATAGCAGGGCCCCATAGCGGCTCCCGAAGCTAAAAAGCCAGGGCCATATCCTTGAGACCAAAGATAAGCTCCCCCTAAGGAGGTTTGTAAAACACCTCGTCCTGACATGATCGCGATTTCCGTCCATTTAGAACGATCGCCATCTCTTCCTGAATCCGAAGTATGCCAGTAACCCAACGTCATCGATGGAAACATGAGGGCTCCTGCAATCAAGCCATCGCGTCCGCCATTAAAAGCACCCAAAGCAGCAAAGCCAGCTGTTGAAAGCAATCGGGTCACTTGAGTATTTCCTGTCCTGAAAAAGCCTCCGCCTCGCATACGCCACAGAGCCGCGCCGGCGACGCCAGAAATCAAAGTCTTCGCCATCGGATCCATGTCAGCCCCCCGCTCCCAAAAGCCGCCATCCGAAGAAACAGTCTTAGACTGCGCGGCAGAATTCCAGCTATCAGATGGAAGTTCAGTTGAAAGTTTCGCCAAATAATCTTTCATAGACTTTTGCGATTGCGAGTCAGTAAAACAACGCTCCCAATTCCCAAGCTCATTTTGGTTCAACAAGGCCTGATACTTCTTCTTGGCTGCCTGATTCATCTCAGCAACGGTGAGATTGTTTTGTTCGTTGATTTTTTCAGCGACGGCAGAGATGTCTTTAAGATTGCTCCCCTTCTCCGTACTGCAAACTTTCGTGGCAATAAGCTCGTCTGCTTTTTGCGAAGATACATTTTGAGACAACAAGCAGGCCTTTGCACCGAGAAGAACTGAAGCCTCTAAGGAGGACAACATACTTTGACACTGTCTATCGGAATTCGCAGTCAATTTCAATTTTCGAAAATTTTCTTTATGAGATAGATGCACAGAGCATTTTTGAGACGGGACCGCCCAAGAGGCGTTTATATATGATACGGTGATCAAAGTGAAAACAGCCAAGACAGATGTCAAAATCTTCACCGGGAACTTTACGTCTGATTCAGCATTACTTTCAACTTGGCTCACAACCCACCCTCAGATCTGATATTCCGCCCCCGCGGAACTTTCTCTCGTTGTTGCTTACTAAAGAAGAGCAAACATGGGGCCAGGCGAAACTTCCTTAAATTTGCGCTCGGAAGGTGGTCCTGTAAAAAGAATGATGCTTGCAATCTGTGTCGAAATTGGACGGGTCAGGTGGAACATCCAGTCAACACATCCCAGTCTTTTTATGATGCAGAAATCATTTAAAGGCTTTCAAACCACTTAAAGTAAAGTCAATCAAGACAGTGAAGGATTGATCCGTGTTTTCTTTCCGTTGAAAACCACCTTCTAATTCTAAATTTATAAAGCCATTGAGCAGACTGCGCAAAGTTCTTACAGCATGGATCAGATATTCCTGAGAAATTCGGTACTCCTGCAAAGCCAGAATCGCCAGTTCAACAATTCGGTGGGCGGCCTTTAAAACATTGGGGTCTCGCGAGCGTATCCCATATTGAGTTGCATTGAAGAGCAACGGATTTAGATGGGCGAACTTTCGGTACGCTTTCATAAAAGCCTTAAGGTCATTGTTTTCTTTAGGCGTTTGTAAAGACACTTCCAGATCGCGAGCCATATTGCGTAAGCCGAGCAGAGTGATCTGATTCTTAATATCAGACAGGTTTTCGAAGTGGCTATACAAAGAAGGTGTTTTGATCCCCAGACACTTGGCGATCTCAGCCATGGAAAGTGAATCCAACGTGGTCAAATTCATCTCTGAAATGATTCGGTTCACAATTTCATCTGCGGTTAAACTGTCACCCTTAGGTCGTGCCATAATCTTAATTTAGCACACGCTCTTGCTTTTTCAAGAAAAACTAATACTATTAGTTAAAAACCTAATGCTATTAGGTTAAAAGAAAGGTCACTCACATGTTAAAAAAAATACTGCTTCTGTTATTCCTGAGTTCTTCCGCCCAAGCGCAATGGGCCCTCGAAGTTGACCCGTTGGCGTATTTAGCCAAAGGTTACTCGGGACATCTCATCTATCAATCTAGTTACGGGTTTTCTATAGATCTGGGAGCCTTCGGTATGGATTTCCCCGATTTTGCGGAACCACATGACGGCTTCAATACCCGCTTCAAGGGTTATGGCGTGAAGATCAATTATCATGGAAGCCGCTTAGACGGTGCCTATTGGGGAGTGAGCGGAGGCACTAATGAGTTTGAAATTGAACAAACCACAACTTATGAGAAGCAAAATACCACCATCAACTCCGTGGGCGTGCAGTTCGGATATAGATGGGGGCAAAATGGGTTTTACATCAGTCCTTGGATTGGCTTTGATTATGTTATCGACCCGCCGACTCTTCAGTTCTCAAGCAAGAGCTATGAATTCCCAAAGGTGAACGTCTTTCCGACAGTTCATCTTGGCTATCAGTTTTAGTTCTAGTTAAAATGGCGGCGACCGGAAGAAAGGCTCGGCGTTTTGCGCCAAGCCCATGCACGGCCGCGGCCTATTTACCATTCAAAAGAGTTTTGCTAAGCCCCAAAGAAATCGAAGCTCCTGTGCAAAGTTCACCGACGGCCGTAGGACCATCAATGAAGCCCGCATAAGGCGCCGTCAAGTCAGCTCCCAAAGTGAAACGAGGAAGTCTGTCCCACGCGAAATAGTAACAAGCTCCCATTTGCATACCACCGATAGAAAGATCCGCAGTTTCGTATCCCTTCAACGCCAGCGCCATCATCAGCGGATTCACCTGATCCACACCTCGATCTGTCATGTAAGTGAGATCGTAGTACGCATCCTTACCACCAGCGGTGCGCCCCATATCCATCCACTCGCCCCAACCTTGGAATATTTGCAGGAACATCAATTCGCCAGCGATTTCACCGTCAGAGCCACCGTTAATATAGCCAATCATTTTCATCGGTAAATAATTATACCAGTAACGAGTCTTCTGAGTCCCTTGGGGTTCTGAAACCAAACCACCACCACGCATACGCCAGTAAACTCCGCCCAAATACATGGAGATAAACTGACGATTTTTATCCGTCAGCGTGGGAAAAGGAAGAGAGCTTCGCTGTCTGCCACTTTGCAGAACCCGCTGGCGATCTGCCATGGCTTGCGAAAGCCCCCGCGCTTCGAGGTCTTGAATGTAGACGCCAGCATCAGTGACTTCTTTATAGAGTTGATAGAAAGTCGCGTAAAGAGAGGCCTTCGCCTCTTCTCCGTAACATTCTTCTGAGTTTTGTAGCGAGGCAAGCAACTCTGTCAAAGCCCGTCGTTCGGAATCGATATGATATTTGATCGCTTCGGCGCGAACTTTCACGATGATTTCCCGCAGTTGATTTTGATCCTCTTGACTTAGTAAGTTGGTCGGCAAATTAACTTTACGTAGTGCCTCTAGGGGAACTGCCAGAAGTCCCTCAAGACTTTGCAAATCGTTTTCGCTCACGGCCCCCGGACCTCTCGACTCTACAAAAGATTCGGGTTGATAAGTTTGACGACAGCCTCTCAAAACAGGTTCGCTTAAATAAGCTCGTAAGCGCTGATCCAGACTTTCGCAACGAGGCTCTAAAGAGTTCACGACCGGCATTGGCATCTGACTTTTCAAAATGTGCGTCGGGCAATTTTTCGCATAGGCCGACGAGACCGGGGTCCAATGGGGTTGCGTGGCTCTTTCCAAAATCTCTGCAATCTCGGTGAACATCACCAGCTTCACGTCGCTGGTATCAACATACACGAGTGGTGGAAGTGGATTGCGAGATGTCTGCACACGAAAAGACTTTATTTTCTTCTTAATATCTTTTCGTTCGTGAGACTGACCATCCTTGAAATGAAAAGGCGGGCCAAACACAGCCGCAAAGCTGCTTAAAGGCATTGTTGCCAGCGAAAACAGGACAAGCAGATACTTAAAGTTCATGAACATGGACAGCCTCCAGCGCTTTTCAAAAGGTCGTAACCAAGGTTGTATCAGACATCCCGTTGTTTTTTTTATTTTTTTGCCTCTCGAAAAAAGTCTCAGTTACCTAGGCGAACACCTCGGCCGCTTTGCGGCACGCCAAAAGAATCTCTGTCAAAAGCTTAAACAGTCACCCCCCTTATTTCGTCCCGGAGGATGGACTCATATTTGCTATTTCCATCGAGATTGCGATCTGGTGACAAAGGAAAATACATGACCAAACACATACTATACTTTCTGAGCCTGCTCTTGCTTTCTAATGCTCAAGCTGCGGTCATCGGAGACATCAGTCGCATGCAAGTGAGCGACCCCAAGGCTCCTGCATTTCGGGTTTTTGGCCAGATTGAAAACTTCTGCACGGGTACGATGATTAGTCCTCGTCTTGTACTCACAGCAGCTCACTGTGTTTTTGATCTGGAAACTCGCACATGGATGCTAGCGAAGAATTTCAATAGCGCTTACGGCCCTGTCGAAATTGAAAAGATTCATGTGAACAGTGCCTTTCTTCAAGGCGACTACGGTCAAGACATTGCCGTTTTGGTTTTGAAAGAGCCTCTGGGTTTAAAAACCGGCTGGCTTTCTCTTGCTTGGGATCTGCAGGGACTGGCTCCCCGCAATTCACCCCTGGGAGGCGTTGAATCTTCAGGGAGCATAACGGGATTTCCCGGCGACAAGGCCCACAACTCTTTATGGGTGGTGGTTTGTAACTTCTACGTTCCTCATCTTGTCCCCTATCGCCCTCAGTATACTTGCGACACTTTTGGCGGCATGAGTGGCAGCGCCCTGATTATCGGAGATGCTCAAGGTAAAAGTTTGATTTTCGGTGTCCACACTCAAGGAAATGGAAAATTCAATTCCGGCATTTCATTGACCGGCCCCAATAAAACTTTCCTGCAACAGATTTTGTTGAGCTATCCATTGTAGTTTTCATCAGCAAAGATAGAAGCTTGATCTCCCGGCAATTCGCCAACATGTGTCGCATTAATCATTTCAAGGACACAGAGCGTTTGACTATTTAAGCATAGGAGCCTCCTTTCCGACGCATTCTGTCGCCTAAAAGTGGCGTAAATTTCTTTTAATACGTTCATAAAGTGTTTGGTCGAGATTCATCTTGAATCCATTCCAACCTCCCTCTAGCTTCTGACCCAAACCAAAGGAGGACGAATGCGTTCACTTATTCTTGTACTATTCTTGGCAGGTTTTTCTGGGGCTCAAGCAGCTCAAATCACAAAAACGACTTTTGCATTTCCTGGAAGAGTTGAAATTCATGTTCAACCTCAGATCAGCGAACTCGATGTTCTGTTCGTTATCGACGATTCGGGTAGCATGGGTGAACACCAAAAGAACTTGATCGCGAATATTCCCGCTTTGACAAAAGCCGCCCTTAAAAACGGTGTCCATGTTCAGGCCGGTGTCACAACAACTTCGGCAGACTGTTCCTATGTCAAAGTCTGCTCTGGTAAATTCAACGGCAGCATTAAGATTGCCGACAGCACACAAAGTGACTTCTTAGGTACTTTGGCTGCAAATCTGAATGTGGGAACTCAGGGAAGTGCGGAAGAAAAGCCTTTTGATACGGCGATCGCGGCTTTGTCTGAACCAATGTTGTCACAAGACCATCCCGGCTTTTTGCGACCGAACGCTCATCTGGCTATCGTGATGTTGACAGATGCGGGAGATCAAAGCTCGGCGCAAGTCACGCCGGCCGTATTCACGAATTTTCTGAAGGCCTTAAAAGCAAATCCGAACCAAGTAACAATGGCTTCCATCCAAGTTATGGCCAATGATAAATCTTGCCCAACATCGGAAGAACAAAATGACCGTATCGAAACGGCAACCAAACTTCTTAATGGCAAAGTCATCAGCCTTTGCGCCCAAAACTTTGGACAACAATTAGGCCAACTTGGCGCAGGCCTGTCTGGTCAAGTCACTCAAGAAATTCCTCTGACAGCAGTTCCTGACGTCAGCAGCATTGTCGTAACTTTCGGAAACACAACATTGGTTGCCGGAGACATGCATTCTGGCTGGGTCTACGACTCTGCCAAAAATGCTGTTATCCTTGGCGACAAGATCGACTGGTCCACCATGACCGGCGACGAACTGATCGTCAGCTTCATCCCCAAAGCTTGGAAATAAAGTTCATTTAAAAAGCCCTCTTCGGAGGGCTTTTTAATTTCTCACCCTGCGAAGATAAGCCCACCTCGCCTTCAAAGAACGTCTTTCCCACCGAGTCCAGCGCTGATTTTTTCAAGAATTTTCATTAACTGAAGCACTTCTGCTTTAGATAGATTCCTTGTGAAGTCCTCATCCCCGCGATCAAAAAGAGGACGGAGTTTTTGGTGGATTTTCTTTGCCTGCTTGGTCATTTTTAGGACGTTGACCCTTTGATCCTGCGTGCTTTTGATGCGCTCAACAAATTGATATTTTTCCCACTGGTTGATGAGGCGAGAAATAGTGGTTTTGTCTTTCCCCAGAATCTGCGCCAGATCCTTCTGGGAAATTGTCTCGCTTTCAATGACAGGAAGAAGATTCATCCAGTCCTCAAATGACATTTCGCTGTCAACTTTGGCGAACTCCGCAATAATATGACGTTTCATGCTGAGCATGGTTTTACTCATTTGGATCCCAACAAGTTGATGAAGTGTCTCGTAATTGTTCATCGCTTCTCCATTTAGTTGCATCATACAACCAAATAGTTGTATGATGCAACTAAATCAAGGAGGACCTGTGAAAGAAGGCCTATTTCAGGCAGGACCGTTCACACTGCAATTTCGAGATACGGAGGGATCTGGTCCCGTGTGTCTAGTCGTGGGAAGTGCGCTTTACTACAGTCGCTCATTCCATCCTCAGATGAATCAGAATTTCCGTATGATTTATATGGATCATCGCGGATTTTCAAATCCCTCGGGGAGTGTGACAGAAGCAGACTACTCCCTGGCGACTCTTATGTCTGATATCGAACGTTTCCGTGCCGAGATGAAGCTGGGGCCCATTGCTATATTGGGGCACTCAGCCCATGGCTATATGGCTCTTGAATACGCCAAGAGATACCCTGGGTCGGTAAGTCACGTGTGCCTAGTGGCGACAGGGCCTAGCCATGGCTCTCACATGCAGGAGGCTGAACGAAACTGGACCGAAAGTGTCTGCACAGCACGCAAGGACCAATTCGAGATGGATTGCCAAAACATGGAGAGACAGATTGCGAACTCTCCCGAGGATCGTTTCGTTTTGTTCTGCAAAGGTATGAGGACGCGCGCCTGGAATGATTGGAATTTCGATATTGATGAGCTCTGGAAAGGAGTACAGACCTATATGCCAGCGATAGATCATCTTTTCGGGGAAGTCTTTCGGGACATCAAAATTGAAGAGGGGTTGCCTGATCTCAAAGTGCCGGTTCTTTTGATGTTAGGGCGACTTGACTATCAAGTCGCCCCGAGCTGGACCTGGAATCAGTATCGTCCCCTATTCCAAAAACTCACTGTGCGTATTTTTGAGAAAAGTGCCCACAATCCGCAAACAGAGCAGGCTCTGGAATTTTACCATGAATTTAAAAATTGGATCGATCAAACTGCAAAGGAGAACTCGTGATATTTCTCACTTTGTAGTTCGCTCTCTCTGCCACGACGCACTTTACTCTAAGCCACCTGACTCGATCCCGAGGCTTTGTGCTCCGAATTCTGTGATGTCTTTGAAGAAATGTTTACAACCTTAACTGGCGAACCTTCAATCTCGGAGCCAAAAATCACTTTTTCCAAAGCAACAACGTTGCCCCGCAGAGTCGAAGAAAGAGCTGACAACTCTTCCGCAGCAGCTGCAGCTTCTTCAGAAGAGGCCGCATTGACCTGAGTCACCTGATCCATTTGATTCATGGCTTTACTGATTTGAGAGATACCTGCATTTTGCTCTTGGCTGGCCGTCGCGATTTCGTTGTTCAGATCCGAAACTTTTCTGACAGATTCAACAATTTCCGTCAAAACAGCGCCACTCTGACCAGCTTGACGACTGCCGGCTTCGATTTTCTCGACACTCTTTTTAATTAAATCCGCGATATCTTTTGCCGCGATAGAACTTCTTTGCGCCAGAGTGCGCACGGCATCCGCGACCACGGCAAAGCCTTTACCCTGTTCACCTGCCCGAGCCGCTTCGACGGCCGCATTTAAAGCCAAAAGATTCGTCTGAAAGGCAATATCATCGATGACGCCAGTGATTTCCTCGATCTTCTTAGAATCAGCGGAAATACTGTGAATAGAATCGATAAGAATCTTAATCTCTCTTTCGCCTTTTTGCGCCACATCTCGTGTCGAACTCGCCAAAGTAGCAGCTTGGCTACTGTTGTCAGTATTCATTCGGACCATAGAAGTCAGTTCTTCCATTGAGGCAACAGTCTCTTCTAGGGATGAGGCTTGCTCAGTAGCTGTTTGCGAAAGTGCCTGCGCTGAGTTTGCGATTTGCTGAGATGATGCAAAAACGGCATTTGCTCCGTCCGTGAGACTCTTGGCTGTCTTTTTAACTTCACTGGAAATCTTATTAGCGATCCACCAAGAGATCGCAAAAGAGAAGATAAAGATAAAGGCCGCATAAAAAAGAATTTCATTTCGAGCTTCAGCCAAACGCGCCTGATAAAGAAGCTCTTCGCGCGCCCCTACACCGACAACCCAGTCCCAAGGCTCAAAATAGCTTTGATAAGCCAAGAATGTATAAACTGGCTCGCCCGGATTTTGCCAGAGTTCGTGAAAAGTTTTTCCCACATTATTTACATTACCCCAACTGTCGCGAACAGTATATTTTCCCTCGACACTATAGTCCCAGATACTTTTTCCCTCGAGTGGAAAAGGATGCATTTCCACCAGACCTTGCTTTTTGCCGCTAAAGGCCCACACATACATAAATTGATCAGTGGAAAGCTTTGTTTTTTTGATATCACGACTGCCATCACTCAGAAGAGGTCCATTAATATATGTACGAACTGTGTCTTTCGCTTCGTCAAGTGTGAGCTTACCCGCCACGACTTGTGCGTTTAGAGCATCCATAAAGCCAATCACATCATGATTGATTTTGGTGAACATTTCTCCCCCCAGCGAGGTGACTTGTTTCTTGGATTGGTGATAAGCAACCACTGAGATTATTAGCGTCGTGACCATGGAAATGGCACAAGACAGACTAATGATTCTGAAATTTAGGGATAAACGCGACAACATAAGACTCCTCGCACTAGGTGTCCGGTCTTATCGTCCTGAAAAAGAATAACTGAAGACCAAAAGCGAGAACCTCTTCAATAAAGAATGATAAAACGCCGCTAAAGAGTCACTTTTCCTGAGGCGTCTACCCTTTTGCTAGTCTTATGGGATCGGAATAAAAATACCTATTATGTTGCACTCTCCCGCCCCCTCGGGACACGCCGTCGACAACCCACCGAAAGCATCAACGACCACTCTGTCCACTAATTCAAGCTAGGTTCATGCTTCGAAGAAAAGGTAAAAGTCTTCTGTCTGCGCAACGGGACCGGCGAAGGTTTATCTCCCTTCGTTGGATCAAGAGTAATCTGTTTAATGCGTTTACAAAAGAAGCACGTCGCCGATCTTTACAGAGGTGCAATTAGTTGATGCAATAAGATCGCGGAGGTCTTATGAGTGAATCTAATCACCCGGACGTAAAATCCTATCTTAATATTTATCAGTTTTTGCAGGACTCTTATCAATATCTCAAAAAGTCAGGTGATTTCTCTTATGAAATTTGGGCCCAGAAGCTAGGCGTGGCCAGCAAATCGTACCTTCGGTTTGCCGTTCTGGGGCAAAGAAAGATTTCAGATGTCCTGGCTCAGAGACTTTGCGAGTTCTTTCAGCTTAGCGAGACGGATCGGGAGTACTTCCTACTGCTTGTTTTGTACACGCAGACGAAACAAGAAGCCCAGCGAAACTTATATGGGCGTAAACTCACGCAACTCCTTCGGCGTTCGCTGGAGGTCGAAGATGTGGCTCCCCCGGATGAGCTTCTCGCGAACCCCCTATCAGTGGTGGTCAGAAACCTTCTTAGTTTTTCAGACATCCCTGGAACTGCGGAAGCTCTGGCACAGGTGCTGGGTGTTTCCAGCAAAGAGATTCAGGACTTGCTGGAGTCTTTGGAATTGGCGGAACTGGTTGTGAGAACGGAGGGTCGATGGCAGGCCGTCCATGATGTTGTTCGTGTCAAAGACCGGAGTCAGAGTTTGGCTCTACAGCGGTATCATAAAGCCAGTCTTGAGCGCGCGATACAGGCCCAGCAATTACCGCCCGAGCAGCGCCACTACAGAGCTTTGAGTGTCGCTCTGAGTGAGACTGAGTATTTGGAGTATCTTCAGGATCTGAATGAATTTGCCACAGCAGTCTTTTCTAAATTCAATACCGGTGCGATGGAAGGAAGGCGCCTGTATCAGCTCAATTTCAATGCTTTCCCTTGGACTGAACCAGTCGTGCTCAAATTGTAAAATTCTCCACACCATGGCCGACCTTGGCGGTGCCTGACAAATCACTATTCATCTCACCTTCAATATAGTTTGTTTGAGACTGGGTCCAGCGCTTGCAATGGATCCTGTCAAACACAGTAACCTGACTTCCTGGGCGCATTTTGATCATCCCCATAAGCTGGTGAACAACTAAGGAGATTGAATATGAAAACTATGATTCCTGCCCTGATCTTGATGTTGGGGATGAACGTACATGCAGGTGGTTCTGATATTGGTTCCGGTACGGAGCCAGTGAAGCCCACCTCGACGAAACTTTTTATGCTGAAGAAGATCTTTAGCATTGAAGCGGCTGATCTGAAGTCGTTGGAAAAGGAGACCGGACGGCGGGCTGAAGCTTATAAGTCCCTGGGTTTCTTCTCTGTGTCGTCAAAGAGTAAGTTGAGTCGGGAAAATTGTGGCTCCATTGAAGCGCATATTTTTTCCAAATCCATCCTCATTTCTGCTTTGGCCGAAGGCGAGGATCCTACAGCGAAAGAAGTTCAGGTTGAAGATCAATTGGCTGCGAATCTGACCGAATCCACAAAGAGCTACGTCAAGGCTCTTAACGGGGCTCAGGATTCCTGTTCAAATATCGATAAGAGCCTAGACTATTTGCGCAGTGCTCGCCAGCATGCTGAATACATCAGTTCGTTGTTGAGAAAAATTGATAACGGAGTTTTAGACGCAGCCGAGTAACACTAAATGTCCTGGGATTAACAGGGCGAGATTCTTACTCTTAATACCGAAAGAACTTTAAAAACGATTTTATATTAGAGCGGTATAGGACTGCTCTAAAAAGGTAAATTTCAAAAATCATATACAGGAGAAAAGTATGAAAAGAATTATTATGACTATGGCCTTCTTATTTATTAGCGCGAATGCTTTTGCGGGTGAGACGAACAATACTTGCAGAGATGAAGCGATCCAAGGTGCTACCGCGATTTTCAAGGTGAATAACGATGAACAAGGGGCACTGTCTGTTTCTACTGAACTTGTGGATATGGATGACTCTGAGGGCGGAGCAGAAGTTTGGGATGTTAAATTTATGAAGAATAACATCAATTATTCGCCTTACAGAATGACTGTAATCATTGATGGATGTGTCATTACTAGTTTTTCAATGCCCTTCGCCGGGTAAATTTGAAAAATGAGAGTTTCAGGCAGATATTTTATCAACTTGAATTTGGCTTTTGACTCTTTGATTTAGAATCTAAGCAATAGCTATAAGTTGATTTTGTTTCTGCTCCACAAGTGAGCTACGACAAAAGGGCTGGTGTTTCGCACCAGCCCTTTTTTTTGCGAATTCGCCACTCTCGCTCGAAAAAGTCCTTTTTGATTTTCCCGTAATTTAAAATTTCTCGTAGGTCATATTTATTGTGTAGTCCTTCATGGGCTCATAGGTGAGGGAAAACCGCACAGTGAGAAGCGAGCCTTGCAGGCTTTCTAAGATGCTGCAGTGCCAGATCTATTACGTTCTCTTTGTCAGAACCAAACAGCGCTTTTTTTGCGTTTTACTCGCCCGGATCTCCAATCTTTTGCCATAATGACGTATTCAAGGTAATTTTGTTTCGTGTTGGAAAATAATATTCAAATCTACATCGATGCGGATGCATGCCCTGTTAAAGAGGAAACCTATAAGGTTGCGGCTCGCTACAAGATTAAGACTTATGTCGTCGCTAACAGTTATATGAAAGTTCCACTGGATCCGCTCGTAGAAATGAAAGTCGTCTCGGGAGCATTTGATGCGGTCGATGATTGGATTTTCGAAAGTGTCACCGATCGCGATATTGTGATCACAGCAGATATTCTGTTGGCTGAGCGCTGTGTGAAAAAGAAGGCGCGAGTACTTGGCCCGAAAGGCGCGGAGTTTACTGAAGATAATATCGGCTCCGCAGTCGCTAGCCGTGAGCTTATGCAAAATCTCAGACATATGGGTGAAATGCGAGGCGGCCCCGCCCCGATGGATCAAAAAGCCCGCTCACAGTTCTTGGGAAAATTAGATCAGATTATTCAATCCCTGAAGCGGCGATGACGCCGCAGCCCTACTGAGAGCTTCTCTGTCAGTGAGACACCAATTCACCCGTGATTGTCTCAGTACCAATCGTCACGTCACACTGTCCCTGTTGAACCAATAAAGACCAGCGATTGTTTTTTTCGACTCGCCCACTGAGGCTTTCTAAAAAAGTTGGATCTACCGAAAAGATAAGAATTTCATTGGATCGATGAACTTCGCTGGTACGAATTTCACTAATCAGAGCTTGAGGATTTTTATAGGTGAAAACGATGACTTCTTTTGCTGCCTTAGCTGCTTTGTGCAGTTTACGGGCAGAGGTGTTTCCGATTTCAATCCATAGATCAATAGAGTTGTGAGTTCCTAGTTTTCGCAAAGCAGGCGCTTCGGGATCCGAGAGGCCACCTGGTGTAAACTCAAGACCATCTTGGTAAGTCAGGCAATAAGCAAGAACCCGCGTAAGAAGATAGGGATATGTTTCGGAAGGATGCTGAGCCACACGGAAATCGAGTGATTCGTAAACACCGCGATCAATGTCTGATAGTTCGATTTGGAAACGGTGGAGCAAATAAAACCTCGATTTTTGAATATCTTAGAAACTGATTTTCGATTTTAATCTTGCCACCGCAGAACGACAACTCGTTCCAAAACCCGAGAAATAAAAAAGGCAGCCTTTCGGACTGCCCTGAATTATCAAATCTGTCACGAAAGGCGCTCGGAAATTAGAGGACTATAAACTTGCCACCGCAGGGGGTTCGCCAGACTTAGTCGCTGACATTTCCAGCGACAGCAAATAATTAATAACATCTTTGGCACTGTACGAAGTCTTACCCGGCTTAATCATGCGTGTGATATTATTCAAATCGTCACCCGCAGTTAAAAGTGGAAGCTCTTCTGCTCCACCGGCTTGAATTTGCCCCATGCCGATATCTGCCATCAAAGCATTGCACAAACATTTTCTGCCGACAGTGTCTTCTTCAAGGCCACCTTTTTTTACATAGTCCTTCACGGGCTCTGCAGGGCAACGCTGACCAATACTGCCATCTTCTTTTCGATAAGCGTGACGAAGATATCCCAAATCACAAATACGTTTGCGCGACAGATATAAGGCCTCTTCGGAAACAGTTCCAGCGAAGCGAGCCGCTTTAAAAGGGAAATTTGTTGGAGATGAACGTGGATCCGTAAAGACCCAACCGCCCTCAGGAGACGGTTTGGTCATAATATTGTGCAAAGCAGTTTTACGATTTTCCTCTTTCACACCCGACTCATCTGAGAAGGCAAACAACGTTCCCACTTGCACACCGTGCGCACCCATTGCGCGCACTTCAGCCATTTTTTCAGGAGTGGCATAATTTCCCGCCATCCAAAACGGAAGTTCAAGAGCACGCATTTCTTCAAAGCAAACTTCATCCCGAACTCCATAAATCGGTTCGCCCCTTTCATTCAATTTCATCGGACCACGTGGAGGCGCATTGTGCCCACCGGCCAAAGGACCTTCGACGATAAAGCCGTCGACTCTGCCTGTGGATTTTTTCTTCAGATTCGCCGCCAAAATAGCTGACGAAACAATTGGAAAGAAGAAAGGTCTTTTGAGCGGAACCAATACAGTGTCTTCCATCACTTCTTGCGGATCAAAGTAAGTGATAGAGTCTTCATTAGCTCCTGCTACAGAAATTTTTAAACTGGCTTTTTGATTTTGACTTAAAAGATCCAAAGCCCCAGGAATTTCACGTGGAATTCCGGCGCCCATAATCACATAGTCTACTCCCGCAAGCAGACCGCCGTAAAGGCAGGCCAAGTTGGGAAGTTGAACTTTTTCAAGCAGGTTCAAACCGATCACGCCTCGATGCCCTTCACGAGCCAACCAAACTTCTACGAAACAAGCGACGACTGTGAGTTGCAAAAGTGCTTTGGGGGACTCAAGGGAATAAAGAGGAGCTCTTTTGTAGGGCTGAGTAGCTGCGCGTCCACCTTCAATATAATAAGCGTCTAGAATCTTCTGAACAATACTTTGCGATGGGAAAGCTTTAAGAGCCCTGCGCATATTTCCATCGAGGTCACCATCTTGAAGACGACGCACCAACACAGAGTTGATTGCCGTTCCAGAGATAACTCCGAGCTGACCTGTTTTAGAGACGGTTTTGGCCAACTTCCAGTCGGAAACCGCGATTCCCATTCCACCTTGAATAATAATTGGATGACTTAATTGCATGCGTGCAATTTATCGGGGTCCAAAGCATGTCTCAATACTTACCTTAACAGCGCGCTGAGTCCAACTGGTATTATTTCCTGAACTCGAACAGAATGAGGTTTAAGAACCCGGCGAAAATTTTCGTCGCAACGCGAATAAACTTAAGTGAATTTATTAAAGCACTCCAAAATCGGCATTTAATCTAAGGCGCCAGCGTGAGCCTTCAACTATATTTTCAAACTCTTTGCATTGAGAAGCCACGAAGAAAATCTTCAAGCTCTTGGCTTTCTGATTCACTCAGTGCAAACCCTCGAGGCGGCATCCACTTTGTTGGCGACGCAAAAACCTATATGGACCCGCGGGGTTTGGTGACGACGTAAACATCAAACCCGACACGGTCAAAGTTGAAGGCCAGACAATGAAGCGAATTCAAAAACATGAAAAATAAAATGGTCACAATTTCTTCATTAGTTTGTAGTATCCGCGATCAGTTTAACCTGAGCACGATCGGCAATTCCCTAAACAGACACGACACGACTGAAGAACTTTAATAGATCAAATTTTATAATTATAAATATGTTTATATTCTGAATATTAAAAACCGAGAACATCGTCTCGGTGATTTCCTCCAAAAC
>NZ_JTEV01000042.1 GCF_000786105.1 Bdellovibrio sp. ArHS | reverse complement strand
GGCGGTGGTGGTGGCGGTGGCGGTGGTGGCGGCGGAGGTGGTGGCTCCGGAGCAGGCGGTGGCTCCGCTAAAGTAATTTTCGGCGAAGGCTCTGGCATTGGTGGAGCTGGTGGCAATACAGGTGGCGCCGGTGGTGGTGGTGGTGGTGGCGGGCTCTCAACGTAAACAGTTGTAGAAACCAAAGCCGCAGGAATAGTGCTTCCGGCACCGGATAAAACCATGATGTTTTGCGGATCAATAGACTCAGGAACGAGATTGTAAAGGGTGTGCCCCGTTGGATAAGGCGCTTGTCCTATAGACACATCCGTGTAGCCCGCCTTGCCGTAGGGGATTGACACCGTGTTAACGACGGTCCCCGTAATGCACGGAAGATTCCGATCGGTAAACTCGACGGTCTCGCCTTCTTGTAGAACCGAAAACTGCCCGTCTTTTTCGCTGTCATAAACTTCAATCGTCTCGATCGAAGCCGAAGTAAATTGAGGCGACGGAGTGAATGTGCGATTCACCTTAAAACGATAGACTGGCCCTGGACCTACGTTGCGAACACGAACATTCACAACACCTTTTTGATCAGATGCCCCGGATAATTGCGGAGGACTGAAACACGGAGGCGAGGGAATATTTCCCGTGGGTGCCGCGCAACCAATGGCACAAAATCCGGGATCCGCTTCAACTCTTAAAAAAGAACGCGGTCTTCTGGCGACTGAAACTTTTGAAATCTCTTTAGTCGTTTCTTTGCCAACTTTATAAAAAGCCTTCACTCTAAGAAGGACACCAAAGTTATCGCTGTCCCCGACGGCACGATGACCAACGATGATTTGTTGACTTTCAAGTTCGGCAAGATCGGCGAATTTAGCCTCGGCTATAACTGGCGTATTCACACAGAAGTCAGATTCATTGGCATCTACCGGCACACAAACTTCGCCTTCGAGAACCAACTTATCGCCCACATTGGTCATGTTCGCAAGATTCAGTTGTTCGGTACCGACGGCACTATTCCAAACACACTTCTTGTCTTGCTCGCTGCACGTGATTAACCCAGAAGAAAGCCCCATAGAGATCTGGGTCGAAAACAAATTCACAGCGCGCAGGGCGATATTTTCATTGATGAGCTCGCGTTGATTTCGCAGACTTCCCAAGATAACCGATGAAGTTACTCCGGCGATAACCAGAGCGGCACTTCCGATGATCATGGTGACGCCACTTTGACCTTTTTGGTTTCTAAGAATTTTTTTCATCAGAAGTCCCCCAAGACTTTCTCCCCGATACCAATGAAAGAGCCATCACTTAAGCTATTCACGACGTTGCTTGTGGTGGAAGATACTTCAAGTTGCAGAAAAGGCTTGAACTGCGCATTCTGAAAATAATCGCGAACGTCCTTAGAACAATCGGCGACCTTTTGGCCTGCACTTAAAAGACATCGATTCATATAGCGAAATTCATAAAGCGTATAAGATCGCACCGGATTCGCATCAAAGCTCAACATAAAACCAATGCCAGGGGTCGTGAGAAGATCCGGTTTTGCAGGATAAATCTGAATCTGGTCTTTGTTAATGACGAAAACCATGGGCAAAAGATCCACATCTTTTTCACAAGATCCCTGACTCGAATCACAGCAGCTGATGGAGTAATTTCGGCACATTTTACAAACGCCACCCTGACAACACTCCTCGTCCTTCATCTGCAGATAAGGTCTTGCTAAGTCATTCAACGCTGAAACCGAGATTCCGATATCATGAACCTCAGGCTTCGCACAGCGAGACAGTAAGGCTCCGTAACTGACTTTCGTCGCCTTTCCATCCTTATATTCAATACTATAAAGCTCAATGGAAAAGCTATCCTGTCTGACGGGACGCCCATCCAGAAGAAAAGTGGGAACTTGATCTTTTGTGATCGGCCGACCATCGGACAATTTCCAAGACGTCGAATTCAACGAGTTCCCGACCAACGTGGCCGAAGGATCAAAGCGAACGGGGCTGACCGCCATCAAAGAACGATTGAAATATTTTTTTAAATGCATTCGGGAGGCGGTGTTAGAATCAGACTGCATTCTTTTTTGAAAATTGTTTATAACGAGCGTCAGTAACGGAGTCGTAAACAGGATCAAAATAGCCATAACACCAGCGGCAATGATGATTTCCAACAACGTGAAACCGTTCCGATTTAAACCCAATTTTCCTGTTCTCTTTAAGCTGTTCATTAGTTACTGCCTTTGCCCGCTTCGGAAGAAGGCTTTGCTTCCTCAGGAAGTTCGATTAATGAGTACAAGGACTCACTAATCCACCCGTCTTCGCGGAATATCAATTCGGCAACTTCGGCCTTTTCTACTGCAGACAACTTCAGTCCCGCATAGGAATCACACTTCTGATCCTTCTTTTGAATCGTAAACGTACCGTCCCGGCGGCAAATAAAATGAGTTACTTTATTGGCATCGAAAGGCTGAGACTTGCCATGAACATTGATCAACCCGGTCGCGGTATCGACTTTTGACCACGGCTCCCACGTATTTGTGGCACTGCGAGTGTAGGCCAACCACACCCCTCTCACATCCGTGGTCACGGGCCACGGCAAGCGTGTATCGTTTTCAGCAATCCAGGGCATGATTTGCGCAATCTCGGCAGAGTTTTTTAAAGGTAAAAAGATCCCGCCATCGTTTTTACAGGCTAAATCAGCTTCTTCTAAATTCTTTGCCTGAAGACGGGATTTAAAAACAGTTCCGTTTCGGCTTCGACAGACAGGTGCTATGCCGTTTAAGACTTGGTTGCCATCAACTTCCAAGGCCCCTAGCCAACGACGATGATTGGCGAAGATCAAAGCGGAGTTGCCGCTGCGAAACGGGTGATTGCCGTCTTTTTCGAAAGACTGATTCCCCATATAGTTAAAATTAATATAGGGACTTTTTTGTGCAAACGACAAGAACGGCTGATAGTAACTTTTTCCCGCACTATCCGTTCGCATTGGCACCCAGACTCTTGCAACGCCCGCAGCCTTCATATCGTTGAGCAGCTGTTGAGTCATATCCGCCGTGTAAGGTAAAACGAAACTTCCGACGTAGGCATTATCAATGTAATCGTATTTGCCTCCCACTTCAGGTGGTAACGAAGCCGTCGTTATATTTTCGCCCCCCACTTGTTGGCGTAAATACTCGCGAAAAGATTTGGCGTCCACCGAAATTTGCCCCATATCATAGCAAGCCTCGGAAGCCCCTATGAATGAAACGCTTTTGGCTTCACGATTCATATTCTTCGAAACGACCATCTTGCCTTGAAAGAAACAGGCCGCAGGCAAAGACTGTGAACACAAGTCAGTTGAAAGCACAAGCTTACCACTGTTGTCCGCGCTCGCATAAATACACTTATCCGCATTACTTTCACGCGCCACGATCGAACTGACTGGCTCGACTTCAACTTGAGTTTGACACTCTGGCACTCTGGCATCTAAAGGCTCGATCGGAGATTCCTCACAACCCCCTGAGGCATTCAGGCCATAAGCCTGACATTGCTTCTTGTAACAACAAGCACACCCCACAGGCTTCGGATCAGAATCATATTGTTCAATTTGGGTGTCTTGCTGATATATAGAACGAAAATAAGCCCTGACTAACTTATTTGATGCGTAGTCTTTCGGATTTTGCGAAAGGCGGTTGTAGTTAACATCCGTGCCCGGCGTACATATCGAGGAACAAAGTGATTGTCCCACTGTAGGCATAGTCACCGTGACCGCAGCCCGGTTTTCGGTAAACACCAGGGGTTGAGTAAAATTTGTCGAAAATCCCGACGAAGACTCAACTCGGTACGCGGATGGACAGTTTAGGTCCTTATCGCTTTTGCCAAAACAGAGTTGATTCAAAGTATGTACGCTGGATGCCTCAATACGTTTATTACGAGGTAGATAAGTCGCCCACATCCGGCCCACCATCGCATCAGTCCAGAAGCGCCCTTGATGAGCGTCTTTGGCACAGCGAAAAGATCTCTCAGAACACTGCAAAGCAAAGGATTTATCGTAACTACGATCCGCTTGTATCAAACCGTCTTTAATTTCGGTGGAGGCTCGAGTTTCATGGCGATAAGCTATCTCCATGAATTTATCACCCGGATTCGGTAAAGTTTTAGAAGACGCTAAAAACAGATTGTTCGACAAGCCCGAGCCCATGCCCGATGCCGAAACTAATAAAGTGTTACCGCCCTCAACTTTTTTATTACACGAGATCTCGCCGGCCCAAAGAAGATCGTAGTCACTGACATGCTCGACATTAGACCCTTTGCCGTCTTTCATATCGATCGCTACCGAAATGACGACGCCAGTATCACGTGCGTTACTAACGCGTCCCCGAGTCCGCTTGATGGGAATAAAAGTTTTTCCGCCCATCGTTCTAAGCTCGACAGGTATTAACGCCACTTTCAGGATCGGCTGCGATCTTCGCAGCTCCTCGGACAGCGAGGTCGCATCGGCCTCATCAAGAACGAAGCATCGTTGATATAAATTGGCAGGGCATTTTTCGGGAGCGACCATCCACCCCGACTTCTGAAAAGCCCGTGTCCACTCCTCATCCAAAAGATTTGCCGAGTCCTCATGAATAACAAATTCGATGTCACCGACGCCCCCCGTGCGGGAGCGAGGACTAATGAACTCGCAAATACCCTGACTGCCGTCGCTGCCCGTTTCCCTAAGAACAGCCTTGCCTCGAGCCACCAAGGTTGAAAGCTCTACCGACGCTTTTTCTTTACTATTAAGGACCTTTTGAATTTTCGCCTGCTGGGTCATATAAGTCGTCACCGAATACATGACAATTCCCAATAGCCCTATTAAGACGATAAGTTCGACGAGAGAAAATGCTCGTCGGTTGCTGCACAGTCGAAACACGCATTCCCCCGAATTAGATTCCGATATACAGGATATGCTATACTAACTAATAATATCAACGTCTCGTCCTGTGATGAGGCACTTCCGTCCAGAAAGACATCTTGCTCGTCGGTGATGTTCGCAAGGTGAACTTTTCGATTGCTAAGCCTGGCGAACCCTGTGCGCAACTTAGCAGCACAGAAACAAACATGAGTTTTCAAACAAAACTAGCTATAGAAAATCTTGATTTTGATTTTCGAGGCTCCCAAAGAAAGCCTTTTTGCAATAAGGCACCTAACCTAATGAACTCAAAAGCTTATTTCCTTTCGATTTCGTCGGTGGCATCCCCCTCCAATTATGAGTATTAAAGAATGCGGCTCGAGTCTTTTAGACTTCAAGCCTTATACAGGAGATTCTATGAAAAAAAATGTCTTCTTTTTCGCGATTCTCGTCTTTGTTTCCTATTATCAGATCAAAGAAAAGGACGCTCCAACTGCCGCTCGGACGAAAGTCGCAAGAGCCCCTGAATCACCTGGGACCAACATCCCTCATTTGCGCACGGACACCTTGAATAATTCAAAGAGCCCCGATGAAGATTTCACGGAACAGGAGAAAGACCTTTCTTCCCTAAAAAAGCTCATCGTTGCGCAGGCATTGCAAATGACTAAATTACAGGAACAACCTGAATTGATCGATGCTCAGCTAGCGGAGACTGCCCAAAGAATTTCCAAGAAAGAAGCCCTCTATCTTACAGGGGTCGTGAAAGATTTTTCTTTAGATCAAAATCAACGAATCATCGCCTTGGATTTATTGACCCGGCAGCCTTTAAAAAATCTGGATTTTCTACTAGATATTCTTAGTCGCGATGACTTTCCAAGGGATCTTCATATGGAAAAAGGAGTGCACGGTAATACACGTGAGCACTTCGAATATGTCGTTTCACTTCACATACTGCGCCGTTTAGAACCTCAACTGGTCCAAGATCCTCAACTTAGACGACGAATTTACGATATTGCGCAAACGGCAATTCCATCCAGCACCAAGGAACATATTTTTCAATCTCTGGATGCCGCAGAAATCGGAAAGTTAAGATGGACCGAGATCGCCCAATCCTTTACTCCAGGAGTTCAATAATGAATACCGTCCTTAGCTTCATTTTGTTTACCTTATTTTCGTGCACGAGCTTCGCTCAAGAAAGCACTTGCTTGAAAGCGAGAGATGTCGAGCGGATTCAAAAGAAAATTAAAATTTCATTGCAAGGCACTGACAACTATTGCGACCCCAATAACCCAAAATATACCTTCGTCAATGCCATTCTATTTATTGAAGGATTGGATCTTAAAGGACCGATAGTACCTTCCCCTTGGAATCAAGATATTCTTCCATCTCGATGGCAGGACTATTTTTTTAGTCGAATTAAAGAAGTGCGCAATGGATCTAACTGCGGTCCAGCTATGGCATATGTTGTATGGAATAATCCTGCGATGTATTTATGTCCGGTGATGCAAGACAGTGCCTACTCCAGTGTTACAACTCTTGTTGGGACCATGATGCATGAAGCCCGTCATGTAGACGGCTATGGGCACGAAAAATGTGAAGAAGGACAGTATAAAGGACAACGGTTCTGCGACAAGGCCATTACTGACAAGGGATCGTATGCAGTTTCGATAGAAGTCTTTTCTAAGCTGGCTGTCAGCGCTCGAAATATTCACCCTTCGCTGAAACAATTGTCTTTAGATTGGGCGCTTCTTTACACAGATCAATTCATCAACAAGTTTACCAACGTAAAGCCCATAGCGTTGTTGCAAGAAGATTCCGGCAACACATATATTTTTGATGGGAGCCAACTTTCTCCTGTCGCCACGAAAAGCATTTTTCCGGAAGGGCAATTTCTCCCACGCAATAGCCTTGAATGGGTTTTCCTTCCCAAGAATCACACCCACAATCCTGTTCGCTACTCTGTCCTCGATACGGCACAAATCTCACCCGTAGAACCGCAGGGCTCGTTCATGCAGGATTACCTGAAAAGCCCTTTGGAGGATCGCCGACAATACAAAGACGTCGTATACGGTTCTAGCACTGAATATCAACTCTTTGTTCAACTTAAAGGGAATACCCTGCTTGTGGAAAACTCACCGATCGAGGTTAATATAAAAGTAAATGGCCCTTGGGGCGAAGCTATTCGTTTATTCACGGCTCAGGATTACAATGCCACAGCAAAAAACCGCATTTATGTTTTGAATGAGAAGGATGAGGTCTTTAGAGTCGAAATCGAATCTAATACCTATAAAGTTACAAAAATCGAAAACCCTGCGCCTGGCATCGTTGCCATCACGAATTTGGGTGCGAACAAATACGGACTGAACCGCAACGGCCAGTTGTTTAAACGAGTTGATGGTCGCTATACTCTTATGAAAGATTTCAAGGATCGTAGATTCAAATCCCTGTCCCGAAGCGGCGAAATGGATCTCCCCAGAGGATCGCTGGTTCATAAATATTTAGAAAGTTTAAAACCTTAATCGGACTTTTTTACGCCGCGCTCTTTAAGAGCGCGGTTTCTTTTTGTTGGAATGCTTAAAGACCCGACCGAGCTGCTCAAATTTGTTCGGGATAAAGATCTTGGTAAGTTCTAATTTGATTTTCGTCGATCCGCTTGTACAAATCAGCACGGCTGAGGTCTTGATGTTTAGAAAGGCCCATCGCGCCGATGATATGGGCGACCGTTTCTAAAGTTTCGCTGTGGAAATTCTTAACTCGTTCACGTTTTGTCGGGACGTGAAGACCTTTCACTAAGTTCGGATCTTGGGTAGCTACGCCGGTAGGACACTTATTGTTATTGCAACGAAGCGCCTGAATACAACCCAAGGCCAGCAACATAGAACGAGCGGCATAGGTGGCATCGGCACCGATACACAAAAGCTTGACGATATCAAAGGCGGTCGTGATCTTGCCGGTTGCTAAAACCTTGACCTTGTCACGGATACCGAACTTTTTCAGAGTATCCACGACAATCACAAGGGCGTCGATGCCCGGCATACCCATGTAATTCGAGAACTCCAAGGGCGCAGCTCCCGTTCCCCCTTCAGCTCCATCAACTGCGATGAAATCAGGATACGAGTTCTTCTGAGCCATCAGGGAAACAAGTTCTTCGAATTCTCGGCGGTGTCCAAGACAGAGCTTAATGCCGACGGGTTTTCCACCGGAAAGATCCCTAAGTTTTTCAATAAAGGTCAACATTTCGGACGCGTCATTGAAGGCACTATGCCCCGGAGGCGAAATCACGTCTTTACCCAAAGGAACATTGCGAATATCCGCAATTTCCTGGGTGACCTTTTTTCCTGAAAGGATTCCCCCATGACCGGGTTTTGCGCCCTGAGATAGCTTGATCTCAATCATTTTCACCTGGGGTCGGTTCGCATTCTTTTTAAATAGTTCCGGATCAAAGGTTCCTTCGTGCGTGCGGCAGCCAAAATAACCCGTGCCAATTTGCCAAATCAGATCGCCGCCCATTTCCAGATGATAAGGTGAGATCCCGCCTTCCCCCGTATTGTGGGCAAAGCCTCCGTCTTTGGCGCCTCCATTTAAGGAAAGAATCGCATTGGTCGAAAGGGACCCAAAACTCATCGCTGAAATATTCAACAATGAAAGCGAATAAGGCTGTTTACACTTTTCCCCACCCACCATGATGCGCAAGTCTTTTTCGCTGACATGTTTTGGATACATAGAGTGAGTCACAAACTCATACCCCTGTTTGTAAACGTCGTGCTGAGTTCCAAATGGAACCGTGTCTAAAACTTTTTTAGCACGCTGATAAACCACAGATCGTTGTTCACGACTGAAGGGCCGGCCATCGGTATTTGATTCAATGAAGTACTGATTTATCTCGGGGCGGATGGACTCCAGAAGATAGCGAAAATGTCCAAAGACGGGAAAATTTGATTTGATCGCGTGACGTGTTTGACGGATGTCACGAATACCCAGGGCAAAAAAAGGAACGAAAAAGAAGAGAGAAAACAATCCGATCGTCCAATAGAAATAAAACAGAACATTCATTGCCAACACAGCCACCAGGGCGATGTAAAACTCTTTTCTCATTATTGATCCTCGAAAAATAGGTCTCTTTGAAATTCTTTAAATTTCCGCAAAGCTCAGTATACAAAAAATTTTGGGATAACGACAGCAACATAGCTGTTTTATTCGCGCTCGATCTTGGCTTTAGGGACGGCTCGATAATCAGTGAATTGAAAACACCCTCAGATATATGTGTATGAACGATACTATTTACGCGAATAATGCTCGGCGTTGTGTGGAGCGTATGAATTGAGCTTCAAACGTTGGTGTCAGCGAAGGCAATTGCAGCTTTGGGATGTGAGCCTGTGCCAGGCTGCTTACTACAAGTAAGCAGCGTTCAGTGCTTGGGCGTGACTATAACCGATCGCCAATAAATGGAAATATGTTTGCATATCAATGGGAGCGAGCGCGGCCTCAAGAGCTTCTTTATGGCTTAATTGGTACGATGGGCTGAGCGCGGTGAAATAGACCTGGCTATCCACGCCAAGAGTTGCGGCTTCGAAAGCCTCGGCATGCGTTCGGTGGTAGGAAGGCGTCATAGCTGTGAAATAGACCTGTTCATTCAAGTCCGGGTGGGTCGCGGCAGCAAGAGCTTCATCGTGGCTAAGATGATATGAGGGAGTCAGAGCCCTAAAATAAATTTCAAGACGAAGGTTCGGTGCGCTGGCCGCCTCTGCCGCCTCATCGGGTGAGATCAAATAGGGCGGATTAACTGCTGTGTTGTAAACAATCCAATTGAAATACGAATTTGCTGGTTGAGTAGTCGTATTCAACTGCTTTGCCATGGAAGGTACCGTTAAAGAAACGGCTCCTAATATTCCAAGCGATAAAAGTATTAATCGTGTACTGATCTTCGTGCTTCTCATGAGTGACCTTCTTAACAATCATGTTATCTATCGAATCTGAATGAACTGGCACCGTGTTAATAGACAGCCCGTTTTTTTGCAACTGATTGGTTTAAAAACACTAACGACCTTGCCCCGATAGTACAAATTTCCAGTTCTGTGCAAATCTGGAACACTGACGCTGTTGAAGTTTTAGATAGCTTTGAATTTCATACCACAGAGGGAGTTCTACCACCGCCGTGAAAGTGCCGCGCTAGACAAAATCACACCCCATCGGTGCTTAACGCGATGATTTCCTCGCCAGCATCTTTGAGGCTGGAGGGCCCTTGGGTTTTCCAGGGGGCTTTCTTTGTGGCGCTTTGGAATTTACAGGCTTCGACGGCACTGCCTTTTTTTCATCCCGTTTTACGTGCAGACGTTTTCCGTCTTTATCTTTGAAGCGAGCTTTAAGATCCTTCGCGGTGGCACCTTGACCTTCAATTTTTGCAATCAAAGGCAAGTCTCGTTCCGTCACTAAATTAATCACCAAACCTTCACGTCCTGCGCGGGCCGTTCGCCCGACTCGGTGAAGATAGTTTTCAAGCTGTTGGGGAAGATGATAATTGATAACTCTGCCCACATGCTCCAGATCCAGACCTCGCGCCGCCAAATCGGTTGAAATCAAAATGTCGACTTCGCCGTTGCGGAACTTTTTTAGATTGGTACGACGTTCATTTTTATCCATTTCGCCACGATAAAGAACACACTTGTAACCTTTGTCCTGCATTTCTTTGGCGATCTTATCACACTGTTCACGGGTATTGGCGAAGACAATCGTCCCACCTTGAACCGGCTTTTTAAGCAATTTTTCAAACAGAGGCCAACGAAGTCCATCAATGACGGTTTCATTTTTGGTGGTCAAACTTTGCACGACTTTGCCGCTGCCCTGACTGCGCAGAACCTCTGCTTTCGCAAAAAGGGAATTCATCATCTCTTCCACATTTTTTGAGACCGTCGCAGAAAACAAAGCTAAAGGAATATCCTGTGGACACATATCCACAATATAGTTGGAGTCTGTCAAAAAGCCCTTGTCCAGCATCTGATCGGCTTCATCAAACACCAAAACACGCACATCTGACAGATCAATCAATTCTTTTTCAAGCAACTGAATCAATCGGCCTGGTGTTGCAAGAAGGATTTCAAACGGACCGCTGATATTGCGAATGGACTGTTCCATGCTCATACCCCCCAGCGCAGGACGCACGCGCAAGCGCGTATCATGCGTGAAGGTTTTAAACACCTTAGCCACTTGTTCACCCAAATCGCGGGTCGGCACCATCACGACGGCCCGAGGACTTGCATCGGATTGAACCGGTTGCCCGTCATCTTCCAAACTTTTCAACATGTGCAAAAGTGGCAGCGCATAAGTCAAAGTCTTACCACTTCCCGTTTCCGAGACACCGACGACGGACTGGCCCGACATCAGCAAAGGGATCGCCATTCGCTGGATTTCCGTGGGAGTGAAAATACGCTGGGTTTTAAGAGTTTTTAGAAGAGAAGGCAAAAGACCAAATTCAGGGAAATTATTCATTTCCCTAATGTATACACAATTAAGAAAAAAAGCGTCTCTTTTCGTCTTGAAATAGAAAAATGTTTTAGCGGGGCTGTGAAACTTCCCTGAACGTCAAATTTAAAGCCCCAGGACACGCCAGGATGACACTTCGCAAGAAGTTGACAATTCTTCGTTTATTATACACTGTATATTTAAAGAGGTTTTATGATATCGGGTCACGTATTTATTGCGACAAGTTTGGATGGCTTTATCGCTAAACCAGATGGCGATATTCAGTGGCTTATCAGCCGGGATGATCCTCAGGAAGACCACGGGTATAATGATTTCATCAAAAACATCGACGGCATCATCATGGGACGGGGTACATTCGAAAAAGCGCTGAGCTTTGCAAGCTGGTACTACACGCTCCCCGTTATCGTTCTTTCGCAAAAACTTACAGAAAACGACATACCGGAACACCTTAAGGACAAGGTTCAGATCTCGAAACTTACACCTCAAGACCTGATGGCCGCGCTAGAAACGAAGGGGTGGAAAAGAGTTTACGTCGACGGAGGACAAACGATTCAATCCTTCCTGCGCGAAAATTTGATTAAGGATATGGTCATCACAACGGTTCCCGTATTGATCGGCGAAGGACGTCGTCTCTTTGGCGCGGTGACCGACGATATTTCAGTAAAGCATATTAAAACGACAACCTTTCCTTCAGGGTTAGTTCAAACTGAATACCAAGTCGTGCGATGACTGTAAAAAGAGGACGACCCCGTCGCGAAAACGGAATCCAACTTGAAACTATCGTGAAAGCCGCCCTCGAGCTGTTGGAAAAAAAAGGACCCGCAGATTTTTCTTTGCGAGGACTGGCCACTTATCTTGAGGTGACGCCCATGGCGCTTTATCACTACTTCCCTAATCGCGCCGCTCTGATTCGGGAAATATCTGATTTTGTCTATGGCCCCGTCGTTCAAGATTTCGCCTCTGCCCAGGGACGCGCAAGAAAAAAAACAAGACATCTTTTAGCCGCCTATTATCAGGCCGGATTACGCTATCCCAACTTAACGTTGATTATTTTCACAACGCCCGATGCGTTTTCGAAAGAGGCCGCTCGTTTGACGAATCTTTTAGCTGAATTGTTAAAGACGACCGATCTATCCCCCAAAAAAAGACAGATGTGGTTAGATATTCTGGTCGATTTTACGCACGGTAGCTTTATCGCCACAGCCATGGCCGGAAAATTGAATCCAGCCAGAGTGAAACGTCAGACTATTCGATACACGCAACAGCTCGACGAACTTCTTAGCCAGATTTTCGTGACCATCTAATTGGAACCGAACTGGCCTTGGCCTCATCTATTCCAACGTCCAAATGATCCCCAAAGAAGCATAAGACTCGCTAGAGGCAGAGTGAACACCCGCCTCGGTCAAAATCTCTATGGCTTCTGACTGAAGAATATTCATCCCGATCGCAACAAAAGAGTGTTGGGAATGTATCAAGTCCCATCCTGATTCTGCGAAAAGCTCAAGACTTTTACTATTCTGAAAACTAACGCCGGCAGAGAGTGCGTGCAGAGTTTGACTTTCTTCGATCTCGATTAAATTTTTAAAATATGGAACGGTCCTTCCTAAGGGAACCGTCCACTCATCGCCAAGAAAACCCACCATGGATTCAGGCCCTTTGTGGATTCCGGTTAAGAGGTCGACTTCAAAGATTCCTGAAAATATATTGGCAAAATTGCATAGACCGAACTGACCTTCATTTTGGTTTTCGCCCTCTTCCCGTCGAAACGATTGAGTGAAACTGACTGAAGGATTGAGCCATCGTGAATATCCGTAGCCTGTCACAAAGCTCATCGTCCTTTCGGATGAACTTTGTGAACCGTAGACTTCGACGTCTGAAAATCCCGAAGCAAAAACTTCCGTGGTATCAAGAGCCCACGCGGAAATTTGATACAGAAACAAAAAAAGAATAACGAGTAATTGCATTGATCCCCCATTTCGGAGGAAGAGCTAAAAGAAGAGACTCGTTCCTTCAATTGAATTAGCGAAAGAAATTCCAAGTGAACAAGTGTTGAGAAAGCCCCTGCAACACAGGATGACCGCGATCATGCTTTCGATATATTTAATTTTTTATCCGCCCGCCAACAGAAGTCCCACTAAAGCGGCGCCACAGATAACAAAAGATCCGCCCACGATGCCAAAGGCCGCACCTGCCACCATGACGTAACCTAAAACATTTCCGACAACGATATTTTTGAAAGTCTCCATGCGATTTTTCTCCTTTATAAGCAATCAAGTTTTGCGTGTTGAAACTTGATTGCATACCAGGAGAGAAAATTTTAAGAAGGCCAAATCTCAGAAAGGATGACTCAGGTCAGATTAAGTTCCTCCGCTCACCAGATGCGACAGGCCCACAACCAATGAATTGATTCCCTCTGTCTGAGTATTCATTTGATCGGAAAACGCAGACACCTGTTCCGCCGCTGATGCATTTTGTTGCGTGGACGCGTCCAGTTCATTGATCGCCTTGCTGATCTGATTGATTCCTGTGGCCTGCTCGGAAGTCGCAGTCGAAATCTCGGTGTTCAACTGAGCGATACTGGAAGTGATCGTCACAATTTTGGTCAGAGCATTACCGCAGGCAGAAGCTTTGTCCGAGCCATCATGAATCTTGTGAACACTGTTTTTAATAAGGTCTGAAATGTCTTTCGCAGCCACGGCACTTCTTTGCGCCAAAGCTCTCACAGCTTCGGCAACCACGGCGAACCCTTTTCCTTGTTCTCCCGCACGGGCCGCCTCTACCGAAGCATTCAGGGCCAACAGATTCGTTTGAAATGCAATATCATCGATCACTGTGATGATTTCTTCGATTTTTCGCGAGCTCTGTGAGATTTCAGTCATGGCCGTCGCCAAAGAATAGACATCCCGCTGTCCCGCTTCCGCCGCCGATTTACCAGACACAGAAAGTTCCGCGGCCTCTTTAGCTCTTTGCGCGTTCATGGCTACGATACTATTAAGTTCTTCCATCGAGGCCACGACTTCTTCCAGTGCACTGGCTGACTCGACGGCCCCCGACGCGACCATCTGGCTGGCCGAGGTTAACTGCGCACTACCATTGGAAATCGTATGTGATGCATTCGTCAGACTGCCCACGGTCTGTTGCAAAGTCGCTGTCAGATCCCGTATCACCCATGCGGCAAGAACGGCGATGGCGATCAGCAAGCACACCATCCCAACCAAAGTAATCGTAAACGTGCGTAAAGTACTTTCATAAAGGCTGGCGGCCTTACTTTCGACGTTTCCGATTTCAAACTTCACGATGTCGCCCAAAAGATTCAATGCTGAAGTGATAGACTGATAAAACTGCTGGGGATCTTCCGAAAAATTTCCCTTATCCGCTTCCAGAATCACTTTTGAATAGGTTTGTAAAACCCCGTTCCATTCTTTGGCCTGATGGAATTCTGCAAGCTTCTGTTTCGCCCCGGTGGAAATCGTCATGGCCGGCGATTCCAGATTGACGGTCATGCCGGTTTTCAAACTTTCCAGCGCTGAAACTTCTTGCAGTGACAACGGCTTACCCAGAGAAAGAACATTAAGAATATTCGCGCGAAGCTGACCTCCATATTCTTTGCCCATTTCAAGCATCGTCAGACTGAGAAAACTCATTTCCATCCCATTCAACGTCTCGTCCGTCGCCGCTGTGATATTGAGCTGGATAAGTTCGCTGATCAAGCCGGTCAAAGTCCTCGTCGCTTCACTTCGTGATAACTGCTTTGCCTTTACCCCGTCCCGAAATGACAGCAGTTTGCTTTCAAAGCTCTGAAACCCTTGGGCGGCCGAGGGCTCCAGTTTCGTTTTCAGCAACTGTTGACTAAGTGCCTGGCGTTTTTCATCGACTACCTTGTGCTGCTTTTGGAGTTCTTCCCAGCCGATTTTATCACCCAAAAAAAGAGCCGTCTTGGCCCGCTCTGTCTGAACTTGATGAATAAGCTCAGAATTCTTTTCCAACAGGCGTCCGTTTTCGACAATCTCCTCAGTTCTCTTCAATATTTTCCAATCACCTTGCAAATAAAGTGATGCGAAAATGAACGAAGCCACCAAAGGCACACTCACCAGACCCATTATTTTGTATTTTAAACTTATACGCACGTGCCCCCCCGAATTATTACTTTTAATCGTAATAGAGGGCGGAAGAGCCAGAATTGATTCGGATCAAGAATTCTTAAAAACGAAAATGAGCGCCGTCAGCGCCACAGGAAAGCTGAGCGGGTCTCGCAAAAGTGCCGCGATTGAAAACAACTTATTACCGAGTCGGCACCAGAAGGTCTTCAAGAAAAAAAGCAGACAGCTCAGAGCGCCCGGAAATTCCGGCCTTGGAATAAACAGCCATCGATTGAACTCGTGCTGTTTTTTCGGTGGTCCCACGAACTTCTGCGATTTCTTTAAGACTTAAACCCTTCAATAGAAGAAAGGCCACTTCCTTTTCGGCGGCCGTTAAATGCCATTTTGTCAGTTGTTGATCAATAGCCATCGCCAGGCCTTCGACATATTTTTTTGATTCCATTCGCCAAGCCTCAGCTTCGCGTTTGAAGGCCGAAAATTCTTCGATCTCTTGCTCGAGGCGATGACGAAGAATAACGGTGCCACGCAAAAGATAGAAGACTCCGGCCAACGCCACCAGACCGATAAGTCCTTCACTTAAAACATGCCAAATCGCCACACCCTCTTGCGTGTCGGTAAAGATATCGGCCGTCACTAAAACTGCGACGACCGCCAAAATTCCTGCAATTACAAATCTTTCTTTTTGATTCATAGGCACCTATCATTCGTCATCATCATCCTCAGCATCATAGCCGTGATGCCCCGTATTTTCACCTTCGTTTTCGCCTAGCTGCAGTGTTGTACCGAAAACATTCAAAGTTTGTTTTTGCTGATCGAAGTTTTTCACAAGATACATGGTGAAAGTCGCGACGAGCCCCACAAATACCAGAGCCACCGCAGGTCGAGAACTGGCAATCTCTTCCTCTTTCTTGATGCCCTCTTTAGCACCATCGACCATGGACAAAGCGATGCCATCACGATGGCGAAGTGAGTGCAGAATGATACCCGCCACGTGCATGAGAACCACGACTAGAAAACCGTTCGCCAACAGCTCGTGGACATCTTCGAAGCTTTCTTTCTGGCCATTCGCCATAAGATAGCCCGTCACACCAAGCCCCAGAGCCAGACCAAACATTATCAGCGCAGCCCAACTAGATGCAGGATTGTGACCGGCCCATTTTCTTTTATCACCGGTAAGAATCCCTGTGAAATAAGCGGCCACATCCTTGGGATGAAGCGCAAAAGAAGAGAATCTGGAATGCTTAGCGCCAACAAATCCCCAAACCAACCGCAGCACAACAACGAAGCCCAGCAAAAAGCCGGCAAGCATATGATAGACAAAGGTCGGTGACTCGTCGTCGACCGTCTTGGCGATTAAAAAGGCGCCAACAAATAGACCGGCAAAAAGCCAGTGAAAGATTCTCATTGGTAGATCGTAGACAAGTTGATTTCTCATGTTTGCTCCTGTTCGGGCTCCAAATGATTCACTGAGCCTAGAATCAATATCGTTCTTTCATCCCTTTTTGGCTATTGGCTAAATGTCTTAGGCCACTGAATTCAAGGGTTTAGGCTATACGGTCCATAGCCAAATTCCCGTCCATGACGATACTTTTATTGAGAACGGGAATAATCTCGTTACAAAAAAGGAGACCAAAATGAAACAGGTCGTATTTGCTTTAATGGTGGTTATGTTGGGAACTGGCGTCGCTCACGCAAAAAAAAGCTGCACAGACCAGCCTAAAGAAAAATGGATGAAAGAAGAGGACTTCAAAAAACGTATGGAAGGTGAAGGCTATAAGATTCGTAAATTCAAACAGCCAGGAACCTGCTATGAAATCTACGGTACGAATAAAGAAGGCAAAAATGTCGAAATCTACTTTAATCCCGTCGACGCTTCGATCGTGAAAGAAAACATCGAATAAACCCGGGTTGGAGTTTCTGCGAAGCCGTTTTCATCCTGCGGCTTCGCAAAATAAAGCCGATCAGTTCTGTTGCGAAATCTTTAAAATTTCTGCCTCCGTTAAGACGCGGTTATAAATACGAAAATCATCCATGTGGCCATTGAAGTAGAAAACGTTGCCGGGAAATTTTCCGATATAAGTCTGTTGATTGGTCCCGAACACGGAGGGGAAATTGGGAAG
>NZ_JTEV01000041.1 GCF_000786105.1 Bdellovibrio sp. ArHS | reverse complement strand
ACTTTTTCTTTATGGCTGGAAGAAAATGCGCCCCTGGGTTCATTGGGCCACGGGCTTGGTCGTCGGCGTCAGTGGGTTTACTTCTGGCATTTTCGTTGTCGCGGCGAATGGCTGGATGAATTCTCCGGCGGGATTTGATTGGGTGAATGGCGAAGCCATCAACATCGATCCTGTGGCGGCGATGTTTAACGAAGCGTGGCTTCATCAAACTCTTCATATGCAGTTTGCAGCTTTGCAAGCCGTGGGTTTTGCTGTCGCTGGCATTCATGCATTTTTATATTTGCGCGGACAGGCGCAAAATCTTCACCTGAAAGCTTTTAAGATTGCCATGTGTTTTGGTGCGGTTGCTTCCCTTGCGCAGCCCTTGATCGGGCATTTCGCAGCTCAAAGGGTCGCCGTTCTTCAACCCGTTAAACTGGCGGCGATGGAGGGACATTTTAAAACCGAACGCCGCGCCCCCTTGCATATTGGGGGGCTGCCCAATGCGGAAACTCAAACCATGGACTACAGCATTCCACTTCCCGGTCTTCTGAGTTTTTTGGCCTTCAATGACTTCAATGCCGAAGTTCAAGGTTTGGATCAGGTTGCTCAAGAGCTTTGGCCTCCGCTTGTGATCACCCACATCAGTTTTCAAATCATGGTAGCGATTGGCACCGCCATGGCCTTGCTGGCAATTCTGTTTTTTGTATATTTTAGAAGAGAAACTTTTCCGCCGTGGTTATTAAAAGCCGTGATCTTATTTGCGCCCCTGGGGTTCGTTGCGATGGAAGCCGGATGGATCGTCACCGAGGTGGGTCGTCAGCCCTGGATCATCTATGGTATTCTGAAAACCAGCGACGCTGTCACGCCCGTACCGGGAATGAAATATCACTTCTATTTATTTTTGGCTTTATATCTATTCCTCGGTTTCATAACGGTTTGGCTTCTGAAACGACAGATTGTTTCCACACAAAGAAAGTTTGAGGTTTCATGATTGAAATTCTTCTTTTCTTTATCGGAGCTTCACTTTTGCTTTATGTGCTTTTCGGAGGCGCCGACTACGGAGCCGGTATTCTGGAACTGCTTCCCGCCGGAAACTTAAGAGAACCCCAGAAAAAAGTGATTAACAAGGCCATGGGCCCCGTATGGGAAGCAAACCACATGTGGCTTATCCTGGTCGTCGTTATTCTTTTTATGGGGTTTCCTTCCGTGTTCACGCTCTTAATGACGTCTTTACACATTCCGATGGTCGCCTTGCTCTTCGGCATTGTTATTCGCGGCTGTGCCTTCACGTTTCGCCACTACGATGCCATTCAAGAACCCTCATCACAAAAAGCCTACACACTTCTTTTCGGAGCCTCCAGCCTATGGACTTCGCTGTGGCTGGGAATCATCGCCGGCAGTTTGAATCGAGGCCTGATTGATCCCTTAGCTACGGACTTTCACGAAGCCTATATAGCCCCATGGTGGGGACTCTATCCGCTCTGCATGGGAATTTTTGTAGTCTGTATCTTCTCTTTTTTGGCAAGTATCTATCTGATCGGCGAAACAGAGAATTTAGATCTCAAAAAACTGTTCATCAAACGCGCCTTCGTCCTGAACTATCTGGTGATCTTATCAGGCGCCTTTGTCTTTGCGGCTTCCGCCGACGAACGCACACCTCTATTTGCTGAATTTTTTAAGAATAAAATCACGCTGGCCATCATGTTGGCAGCCACGGTCCTTTTTGCCGTGCTCTGGTTTTTCATTCGCAAAAGAAAAACCCATTGGGCCCGCTTCGTGGCGGCGGGGCAGATCACTTTGATTTTACTGGGATGGTACGTGCTCAACGCTCCAGAGGCTCTTTTAACCGTGCAAGGCCCCATCAGCTTTTATGAGGCCGCAGCACCCCTTGCGACCCAGTGGCAACTGGTTTTAGCGCTCTTGATTGGCAGTCTTTTTATTTTTCCAAGTCTGTTTTATCTGATGAAAGTTTTTAAGACCGGGACGACGGACGAGATGTAACGGCAAGGATTGACCGTCCATGGTCAATTTGCCTCCCCCAAAGGCTCACACTAAGTGAATGGATTGCGTTTCCAACAATCCCCTCTGAGATGAAATGGGGCGAACCCTTCCGCAGCCCTTGAATAGGATGGAAAAAATAGAAAAAAGCCTCAATCAATTTTTCCGGGTTCAAGATAAAGAACATGAAGTTGCTGCACACCCTGCTTTACAGCACTAGGTCTAGTGATCTTTCGCGAAGATCCTCCGATAAGAAAGTATGCTTTTGAGATTTTTGGGCCCGTTCTTCATCGCCGTTCTAATTATGTCGCACTCGCCAAGTTTCGCACAAAATCCTGTCGACCCCGACAAGGCACAGATTCTGTTTAACAAAATACAGCGTCTGTATGAACCCGTGGCCAAGGCTGACCAAGGCGAATTCTTTCTGACCATCCATTGGGATCGCCAGACTGTCGCGGCCCAGGCCATTCGCGATGTCATGGATAAATACGGCATTGGCGTGGATGCCGGCATGCTCACTTCCCCGCGCGTGAACGAAGACGCGTTGGCTTTGACTTTGTGCCATGAAGCGGGCCATCTTTTCGGCGGAACACCTCTGCGCCCGACGCCTCCCGAATGGTACGGCCCGACTGATGAAAGTGGCTTAAGCCTGCATTCTGCCGAAGGACAAGCTGATTACTATTCCACCGCCGTGTGCTTTCGAAAGGTCGTCGCCGGTGAAGACCATCGGGAAATTCTCAGAGGAAAAGAAATTCCTTACCGCGTGGTCCAGCTTTGTGATTCAACTTGGGGCTTGCGAACTTCTGACTCTTATCTTTGTCAAAGAGCGGCGTTAGCCGGTCTGCAGTTTTTGACAATGGTGACGGATTTTCCCATCTCTTTTAATACCAGCGATACAACTGTCGCGGATAAAACTAATAATGAAACTTATCCTGCTCGGCAGTGCCGTCTGGATACAATTCTCGCTGGTGCTCTTTGCCAGGCCTCCTTGCCTCTGAATCTTAATAGGAAGGATCTGCCCTTCAGCTCTTGCTCTGAGGGGATTTCGGCTCGCCCGCCCTGCTGGTTTAAGAAACCTTAAAAGTCGCTCGTCTCTTCTCGCAGCGCCAAATTGCGGCTCTGCCGTGAACTTAGTATAAAAAACGTTTCCTTTGCAAAATCTGATTTATTTCCAAGCGTGATCCTAAGGACGAACCCGGGAAATGGTTTTCGCTGCGAACTCGAAACTGGAGCCTTCCGCTGACTCCTTTGCCTGATTTTGTCACTTTCTAAATTCGTCAAAAACTTCGACAGGACTTCTGGCACCTTAGTTGCTCTTAAGGCTTCAGAATTTACCGTGGAGGATAAATTATTATGGAATTCTTATTATCACTAGGTCGTGGTTTCACATCGTCAGACGCTATCTGGATGTGGACTATTTTGGCGGCACAAATCGTTTCTATCGCGATCATTGCCGAAAGAGCTTTTGCCCTTTTTGGTGCTCGCAAAACCAACCAGAAAGAACTTTCCAAGGTATTGGCAGAAGATATTCGTTCTGGAAACTTGGAAAAAGCACTTCGCCGTTCGTTGCAAATGGGCACAAAAGAGCCTTTGGGTGTAGTCGCTGCGGCGGGCATTCAAGCGGCGATGGATATGGGCGGTAAAGAGGAAATCCAGCTTAAAATGGATGAGGTTCTTCTTGAGGAAAACTCGCGCGTGGAAAAACGTATTGGCTTTTTGGCAATGTTTGCCAACGTCGCGACTCTTTTAGGTCTTTTGGGAACTATCACGGGTTTGATCCACTCTTTCGCGGGTATTTCGAACGCCAACCCTGCGGAAAAAGCGACCATCCTTTCTCAAGGTATTTCTTTGGCAATGAACACGACAGCTTATGGTTTGATCGTCGCAGTTCCTGCTTTGATCATGTATGCGGTTTTGCAAAACCGTGCTTCGCGTTTGACGGATGACCTTAATAAGGGAGCTTTAAACCTTTTCATTCAACTGGGCTTCCACTACGAACCGGTTTCTACATCTAAAGAAGTTCCAGCGAACTCTGGGAGATAGTTATGAGCATGACGGGCGGATCGGGCGACGACAAAGACTTGAACTTTGAACTTAATATATTACCGATCTTGGACATTCTATCGGTTCTTATCTGCTTCCTTCTTCTTACGGCAGTATGGATTCAGATCGGAACTATCGATACGCGCCAGGCGATCGGTGATAACTCTGTGGCTGGAGCAAAGAATCCTCCATCACTTTGGATCACGGTAAACACACAGGGTGCGGTTCAGCTCTCTTTGCGCGATTTGCCCAATGCTAAAACTCACGAAGAGCAGATTCAGGCTTCCGGCCGCAGTGTGAACTGGGCGGTGCTTGAACAGAAACTTCAAGCTCTTCGCGCTAAATGGCCTGACCTTAAAACAGGCGTGGTTCGTCCTGAAGCACAAGCGTCTTATGGCGATGTGATTCGCATAATGGACAAACTAAAACAAAACCAATTTGAAGGAGTGGGTTTATCCCCACTTGGGTAGGACTTATGAAAACATCGTCCTTTGCGAATGTTGGTAAAAAAAGATCCCCTTTAGGCGATTTACAAAACCTAAAGCCCGGAATGAAGAAAAAGAAGAGTGCCGCAGGCAGCCTCGCCTTAGCTCTGCCACTTACTTCATTGATTGACGCTTTTTCAATCATCGTCATCTATCTTCTGATCGGAACCCAGAACAGCGGTATTGAATCCACAGTTCCCGCGAAGATGTCCTTACCGATGGCCGAGCACAGTGTCGGTATTGAAAAAGAGACGCCGATCTTGACGATCGAAAAAGGGGTCTATCGTCTGAATGACGAAGTTGTTCCCGTGCGCGCTTTGGGACAAAAACTGACCGAGCTGAAGGCAAAATCTCAAGAGAAACTGGTGGAGCTTCTAGTTCAAGCTGATCAGGAAATGAAATACGAAGATTTGGATCCTCTTTTACGAGCGAGTTCCGAATCAGGTTTTGAAAAAATGAAATTCGCGGTGGTACCAGCAAGATGAAAACACTTAACGACATCCTAGTTCTTGGAGCATTTTTGGGCGGTATTTTGAGTACTCCTCCGGCGTTTGCCGAAAAAATGGCGGCAGGCACTCAGGATCTCGTTATCAAAAAAATGGAACGTGTTTTATCCGCATTGGATAAATCCGATCCCGCCTGGCTTGCCAGCCAACAACGCCTTGCCGACCTTCTTTCCGAGCGTGCTCGGACCCGTTTCATGCTCGAAGTGGAAGCCAATTGCGAGGGCTGCAAAGGCTCTAAAGAGGATCGCCAAAAAGCCATCAAAATTTACGAAATGCTTTTGTCCGAAGTGAAATTAAACGAGCACGGCCCTATTCTTTTCCAATTAGCCCATCTTTACGAGATGGCGGGTCAGGCCGACAAAGCCATCGCTCTTTATGAAAACATCATTAAAGATGCCAAAAAGAAAAACATCAACCGGGACATCGTGATTCGTTCTCACGTAGGACTGGGGGATCTTCTTTTTCAAAAAGGGCGCTTTGTTAACGCTAAAGAAAACTATCAAATCGCTTTAAAAGACAAGACTTTGGAAAATCGTTATTTGACGATTTATAATGTCGCCTGGTGTGACTTCAATACCGACAATCTTAAGTCTGCGATTGCGACGCTAGAGGATCTGCTTAAGGACCCTGCCGCGATCACTCGTGAAACGGAAGAGGGCTCTAAATACGATGCGCCTTTTCACACAGATATTTTGCGTGACCTTGCCATGTTCTATACAAAACAAGATGTCACGACCCGGGAAATTTCTAAATTTGAAAATCTGACTCCCGAAGACAAACGCAAAGATCTACTTCTTTATTTTGCCAAAGAGACTGACCGCATCGGTCAGAAGAAAGCCGCTCAGGAAATCATGAGCCGCTACATGGCGCACAGTGCTCTTTCCAAAGAAGAGCGTATCGAAGCCTCTATTCAACTAGCGCAAATCAACTATGACCGCGGGCAGACCTCGGAATCCGTTTCAGAATTCTCAAAGGCCGCAGCGGCTTTGCAGAAAGCCGGTTGCTCTGGCGACAAGTGTGCTGAGCTCCAAAAATCGATGAAACGTTATGTAACGGAACTTCATCGTTCAAAAAAGCTTAAGCCCGACCAGGATTTGATGAGTGCTTACATCACTTATAACAAAACCTTCCCGGCCGACATGGAGATGACTCAACGAGGGGCCTCGGTGGCGATGGAAATGAATAACTTCCCGATCGCTGTGGCACTTTATCGCACGGTCAGTGAAAGCCGACAATTTTCGCAAAAAGAGCGCAATGAAGCTCTTTTGCATGAGGTTTCCGCCGCGGAAAAATCCAAGAATCCGCAGTTACAACGTGAAGCTTATCTGCACTACTTGAAATATGCTCCACGTGACGCGAAATCGTTCGAGGTGAAATATCAATTAGCTTACTTAAGCTACACGCAAAAGAAATTTGCGGATGCCGCTGAATCATTCGAAGAATTAGCCAAAGACAAATCCGGCACCGCAGATCTGCGTAAAAAATCCGCCGACCTTTCCTTGGATGCTTTGGCTCAAATGAAGAATGAAAAGGTCCTGGAAGAGCTTGCTTGGGACTATTCTGAAATCTTCCCTTCCGCTCGTCCTGAATTTGAAAGTATCGCACTTAAATCTTTAATGAACCGTGTGGCTCGCACCGCAAACGATTCCAAATCGACGAAGTCGGATTTGCAAAAGGCTTTAAACAGCCTGGACGCAGACAAAGTGAAAAACGCAAATAATCAGGAAAAGATTCTTTTCTTTAACAATCAAGCGGTCCTAGCCAAGAAGTTGGATGAAGAAAAAATCTACGTGAATGCCCTTTCGTCCCTGATGGCTGTTCCCGGTTTGACGGCTGTTCAACGCGAAAATGCCCTGGAACAACTGACAGGATTCTACGAGAAAAAATTGGATTTCAGAAACGCCTATGCGACGGCCTTACGCATGGATCTTGCGAAGATTTCAGAGAAAGAAAAAGAATTCCGTCTGGGCACTTTAGCGGATCTTGCGGGTCTTAATGCCTCTAAACACTATCACAAATCTCTGGCAGCAGGCCTTCGCGGCGAACGAGCTTTGGTTGTCCGTTCTCGCTTGGTCTTAACTTCCGAAAATCCCGTGAAGGAACTAAAAGCGCAGGCGGCAGAGCTTAAACAACGTCCGGCCCTTTTAAATGAAACAGTCCTTCTGGTATATGCAAAAAATGAAAATGCGACGGCGCTAAAATCAGTTTTGGAAATGAAAGAACTGCGTAAACAGTCCGCACCTCTTTTCATTAAAAAGCAGGATTTTTATGAGAAAGTGCTGCAGACCAAGGCCTCTATCTCCGGCCATCAGCTTAACGCCAGCAAAGACCGTTTGCTGCAAAAAACCATCGCCGAGCGTGTTGCCCTTCTCAAAAAGGCTGACAAAATCCTGGCTGAAAGTTTGACGTTGAAAGATGTGACGGCACAAATGATGTCCTTGAATCTCGTCTCGTCAGAAAACGAACGCATGGTTCGCGATTTAGCGGGACTTCCCTTGCCAGCTCATTTGACACCCCAAGAACAAAATCAATACGTCTCGTTGTTGAAGGCTCAGTCGAAACCCTTCTTATTCAAAGCGCGTGTGGCGCAACAGAAACAACAGGAAATTTGGAATAAGTCCCCAGCCCTGGCGCAAATCATCCGAGACTACAAAATCGCGCGCGCAGAACTTCGCCCCCTTTTGGCTCGCGAGTTGACCTTGCTCAATCAAATCCCAGGGAAAGGAGCCATGAAATCCGCCCTGGAAGACGCCTTGGATGAAAGGCCCTTTTCGTCACGTGACTTGGCCTCTGCCCGCAAATCTGTTGCAGAAGACCCTGCCAATATCCGTGAAATTGAAAATTTGAAACTGATCGAGACAAAAATTGGCCATCCCCTTATGCCTTCTTACTTGGAAGCGCGTATAAGCCATCTTCAGAAGGGAAAAAGCTTATGAAATCAGTAATTTCTTTGGCCCTGGTTTTGCTATCTCTGTTAACGACCGAAGTGTCGGCGGCAGCGGGAAAAGATGTAAGAACTGTGAAATCCCCTACCAAAAAATCTCAGCTAGGAACCTCGTTCAAATTCAACGGGTCCACGCTGAGAGGTAAGTACCAAAGTTCCATGGGTACTGCCGCAACGGTCGAGAACGATAAACTGTTGGATGATCTTTTGAAAGGACGAACGCACTTTAGCGATCGTCAGGCAAAAGAAGCCGAACGTAACTAGAAGGCAGAAAGACATATGAACGCAGCGAAACTTCTGATTCTTGAAAACACACTGGGGCAAAAGGTTCGCACTTTCGCGGTACAGGCGCAAACATTGAACCTTATATACCTGAAAGAAAATCGTCGTATCGAAGCGTTCGCTGATCTTCAAGCCCTTGACGAAAACAAAGTCGCCTACACCCTTTTAAAACAAATCGATATCTCAGAACTTTCTGAAGAAGGCTTTGAGTTGCAAGGTTTGGGGCGTTTAAGAGCCTTCCCCAATGCGGCGGTAAAAAACAGTCCCACTCACACCCTGCCTGAAGAAAACGACGAAGAAAAACTTAAAACCATCTTACAAAAAACCACGGCCAGCCACTTGGCTGTGATCTTTTTCCTTCTACTGGGATCTTGGGTCTACACAAACTATTTCATGAAAAAGCAAGAGCCACCTTTGGTGACGATCATGCTGCCTCAAGAGCCCATCGTAAAACCCGAGCCCAAAGCTCGTCCCACAGTGAAAGTTTCTAAAACGAAAATCCAAAAAAGCAACAAGGTCTATCGCCCCGTTGCGCAGAAACTGAAAACCAAACCTTACAAAGTCAACACGGCTCAAGCCCGTGACGTTCGCCGTGTCGGTGCCCTTGCGGCATTGGGCGGATTGAAAAACGGCCATAAAGGCGCAGAAGGTTTAGATATGCAGTCCTTGAAAAACATCCGCGCCGCAGGAACTGGCGCAGGTGGTGGCGGTATTGGCAATGCAGGCCGCGGTGGTGCTCGTGGCTATATGACCGGCAATGCTTTGATCGCAGGTTCTGCGGGTGAAGGCGCCCGTGCCCAAGGCGCTGGTGGCTACGGAACTCGCGGTTCCGGTGGTGGTCGTGCTGGTTACGGCAAGATCTCTTTAGTTGGCGGTACCTCTGCAGTCAGTCTTCCTTTGGACGAAGAAGTCTCGGTTGAAGGTGGTCTGGATCAGGATCAAATCATCGCTGTCATCAACCGCAACAAAGGCCAAATCACTTACTGTTATGAAAAAGGTTTGCAGGCACAACCTTCTATCGGAGGTCGTGTCGCAGTCAGCTTCGTGATCGGCGCTTCCGGTCGCATCACAACAGCCAAAGTTGCCGAGTCTTCCTTGGGCTCGCGCATGGTTGAAAACTGCATGCTACAAAGAATGAAAACATGGCAATTCCCTCGTCCGGTAGGACAAGTTAACGTCGATGTGCTTTATCCATTTGAACTGACTCGCGTGAGCGCTCGATAAGAGGAGACGAAACAATGAAACACATGCCTAACCTCATCCCAGTAATTGCCCTTAGCCTCTTCACGGCCGCTTGTGGCGAATATCAAAAAGATCCGGCGCCGGGTCTTGCAACAATGCGCGAGAATGCGAAAGTTCAAACTCAACAGGGTCCGGATAAACCACGCGAAATCACCAAAACCGTCGTGGTTGAAAAGCCCGTCCTTGTTGTTAAAGAAGAATCCACGATCGATGAAAAATTCATCGTGATCACGCCTGACGCACAAATGACTTTCAATGAAGGTCAGCCAGCGCAGTTTAAAATCCGCGCCCGCGTTCTGGTGCCCGGTATCGAAATTAAGCTATCAGCCCAGGGACTTCCCGAAGGCGCCCGTCTTGAAAAATCATCTCAAGAAAAAGACCTTTATCTCCTGACTTGGACTCCGGCGCTTTATACAGTTCCGGCCAACGCCGCTATGAAAAGTTATACGGCAAAAGTCGTGGCCGAGGTTTCCAAAGCAAATAGGCAGGCCGAAGCTGACAAGCTGAAAGGTTTGGTCCGCGAAAAAGAATTTAATATTTTCTTATTCCGCAATCAGGAAGCCCCTTCCGGACTGACCGTCACGGGATTGGCGTCCGAAGTCAATGAAGGTGCCTTGGTGCCATTCTCTGTGACTGTTAAAATCCCGGGCATTGACAACAAAGCCCCGCAAAAACCGCGTTTGGTGGTCAGCTATGATGGTGTTAGCTACACCGCAGGCAACAGCTTCCTTGAGTTGGATGGTGCTCGTTATGTGGTCGCCGATCTGAACAAAAAAGAGGCCGAATACCTTGGTGACTCGACTTGGAAATTCACGTTGATCTTTGATACAAAAAATATCTCGGTTCAACCTCAGCTTGCTAAAGATGGTTCCATCATGGCTTCCGCCGACGGCACTCGAGTTCGCTTGAGCTTTAAGGTCTACAGTCCCTACGGTCTTTCGACACCTGAATCTTTGACACAAGTGAAGGTTCGTTACACGAAAGCGCTTCAAGCACCTCGCTTTGACCTTTCAGGTTTAGGCCAACAGGGGTTGGTCGTCAGCCCAGGTCAGTCCGTGAATCTAAAATTCGCGGTCACTTCGGCTGACAACCAGGCACTGGTGAAAGTTGAAACTGCTTCTTCGACTTTGCCAGGCTCTCCTGCTGTCGAATGTAAGAATTCGGAAACCTCTGCGGCAAAACAGGAATGTGCTTTGACTTGGACTGTGCCCTGCGATGCGAAGGCAGAACAGCTCAACGGCGAAATCCTCATGAATGCTCAAGCCGTAATCAACGGCAGAAATTCAGATATCACTGCTTATAAGCTTAAAGTTGTGGCTTCCACAGAAGACAAAAAACTTTGCGCTACGGAGGCTGCTCAATGAAAACGATGAACTTGCTTACGATGGCGTTTCTCTCTCTGACTTTAACGGCGACCTCCGCTTTGGCAGCCTCGGCGAAGTCAAATGCCAAACAAATCAATGCGGCCGAAGATATCGATTCTTTGGGTGGTAACAAAGACCTGATGGAAATGGCTGAAAAGGTGAAATCCACCAGCCGCTCCCGTATCGTCCAAGAACGAATTGTCGATCGCCGTAACACGGTAGAGTTCGGTCTTTCTTATGGAACTGTTTTTGGCGGCGACGCTTATGTAAAAACTCAGGCCCTAGGGGCGCAAGTGGATTATCATATCACTCCCCGTTGGTCCTTGGGTGTTCGTTACTATGATTTCGGAAACAGCCTGACTTCAGAAGGCCAACGTATTTATGACGATGCCAAAGCTGCGGAACAAGCCGGCGGCCGGGCTCTTCCCGTCGATATCGATTATCCATTGAATTCGACAATCGCGGTTTTGAATTGGTACCCCATCTATGGAAAAACAAGTTTCTTGGATATGGGTGTCACTCAATTTGATATCTATCTTCTTGCCGGCGGCGGAAACATCACTCTTTCCAGCGGCTCGACCTCTGTGCTGACAGGCGGCTTGGGTCTGGGCGCATGGATTACGAAGCACATTTCTGCCCGCGCAGAAGTTCGCTATCAAACTTATGAAGACCAGATCGCAACAGGCGCACGTAAGCTGGATGTGGTGACGGGTTCTTTAGGACTTGGATGGATCTTATGATGAAGTCTTTCGTCGCTCTTAGCACAATGGCGGTTCTTTGCCTGGGCTTGTCGACGCAAGCTTCGGCTCAGGAACGCCTTTCCGTGAAGGACTGGGCTCAATCCTGGTCTGACAAGGCCTCTAAAAAAAATATTCCTTTTAGCACGGCAGATCTTGAGAAAAAAGCTTTGGGTTCTTGCAGTGACTGCGACAACAAAGATGCTTTAACAAACGGCCGCAAACTTTTTGCGAAAGGTCAGTTTGACGAAGCAATCCGCACTTACAATCAGATTCCGCGCGGAAACACCTATTGGCTGTCTTCCGTCGAAGAAAAAGGCTGGGCTTACTTCCGTCAGGAAAATTATGAGAAAGCTTTAGCCCAGACTAAAACACTGTTGGCTCCTCAGTTTGCGGAAATTTCCAATTCTGAAGCTTTCCTTTTGCAGTCTTTAACCCAGCTTAAAATCTGCGATTACAAGGGTGTCTTTGAGACCCATCAAATCTTTAAAGAAAAACAGAAAAAACGCATCCTGGAAGTTCAGCAGTTGGCTCAGTCTGGATGGAATGAAGCACTGACACAGGTCCTTAAAAAGGCGGATAAGTTTCCATTAACTTTGGACGATATGGGCGGCGCGGTTCAACGTCTTCCCCTTTTGATCTATAAGGATGTCGAGTTCCAAAAGCAGGCTTTGCGCTTTAAAGCTTCTGAACGGGCTTTGGCGATGGTCGATTCCAGCCGCGTAAAGGACCAACTTGAAAAAGCCAACACGCAAAGCTTTTTAGCTTTAAAAAAACGTGTTCAGGAACTGGCGCAAGAAGAGACCAACGAAAATTTCAACGTGATCCAGAAACTCAACCTGGTTGAAGTCGAAGCGATTCAACGCGTTCATACCGACATGGAGTTGGCGGACAGTATGTACAAAAAAAGCCAATTCGAAAAAGTCGGCGACGACAAGCTGGTTTTTATGGATGACGGCAGACCTTGGATCGATGAGCTGGATAAGTTCGAAGTGGCGGCAAAAACTTGCGCCAAAGGGATCAGGAGGAAGATGTGAGAAACCTCATTATCATCGCCATTTATTTTTCAGCCTTCATGCTGGTTTCGGCTTGCAGTCCTGAATCCGCGACACTCAAAGTTGAAAAACCTTTGTTAGAAGAGCAGGTTCAGATTCCGCAATACGATCAGATTCCCGCGCAAACTTTTGAATGGATCACCGAAGATGGCGGTCAAAGTCAGTTTGACTTCAATCCTGAAGTTGACATTCTTTTTGTCACAGACAATTCAGACAGTATGAAATCAGCGCAGGAAAACCTGGTGCGTAACATCGACCGTTTTACTGCCGGCATACTGAAAAACAAAATGATCGACTACCATATCGGCGTCATCTCGGTATGGGACAGCTCTGAGCGTTATGCGCTAACGAAAAAAGACATTTATCAGATTGGTGATCTTCGCCATATTAAGAACCATCAGGGCCAAGTTTCCCAAAGCCGTCGTTTCGTCGCAAAATCTGACAACAATAGCAAATTGATCGCCCCGACTTTGAATATTGGTGTGACACCTTATGCGGAAGGTGGACCTGAATTCGAAGAACTGTTATCGCCCTTAGCTGCGGCTCTTGAAAAAACCGGTCGTGGTGCCGCCAATGAAGATTTCTTCCGCAAAGAGGCTCAGTTGGTTGTGATTCTTTTGACGGACGCGGATGACTCATCAAAAAACATCAACCCTGAAGAGATGGCGCAAAAGCTGATCGACTTTAAAGGTGGCCGGGCGGAAAAAGTCGCAGTGTATGGCGTGCTTGTCCGTCCTCAAGATCCAGATTCGTATAAAGACTGGGACTTACGGATTCACCCCAAGTACCATCCTGAATGTTTTGATATGAGCCAGAAAACGCCCAAAAACAATGGCAAATGCAGCGGTTTTGGTCCCACTCGCCTGGAACAACTGATTGTCGCGGCGAATGCGAATGAAGGCACACCAGAGCAAATCCGCGCCAAACACATCATGAGCATCGTCAGCCCCAAATTCGGTGACGATCTGGCAAAAATCGGCTCGGATATTACCTTCAAGACTTTGTCGAAAGAGATTTTCCTTAGCCAACGTCCACGCGCCGATAAAAATGGTCAGTTGATGGTTCGCGTTCGTTACGGAAAACAAGTCATTCCGCAAAAAGCAAAAGGTGGCTGGCTGTACAACCCCGAGGACAACTCTATCGTTCTTTCCGGAGATATTGATTACCAGTATGTCGAGGGCGCGAGATTCTCGGTCGACTTAGTGCCTTTAACTTTGAAAAACTAATTCTTTTAAGAAGTTTAAAACTAAAAAAGCCGCTTCAATGCGGCTTTTTTAGTTTTGCGTGACTGTTTTCGCAAAGCTTTAATTTAAGTTTCAAGAAGCAACGTCACGGGGCCATCGTTTGTCAGCTCTACTTTCATGTCAGCACCAAAAACGCCCCCACAGGTCGACACTCCTGACGATTGACTCAGTTCGAGCGCCTTTTCATAAAGAGCTTTCGCCAACTCAGGCGCTTCCGCATTGATGAAGCTGGGACGGTTCCCCTTGGCGGTGTCACCCAATAAGGTAAATTGCGAAACGATCAGATGCTGTCCCCCCACGTCTTTTAACGAGAGATTCATTTTTCCCTCAGCATCAGGAAACACCCGCAGTGCGATGACTTTGGTGATAAGCTTTTGAAGTTTTTCTTCTGAATCGCCTTTCGCCACACCCAAAAGAGTCAGAAACCCTTTATCAATGGATGAAACGACTTGGCCATTAACGGTGACCGACGCTTTGGAGACTCTTTGTACAACACCGAAAGGTGCCAGGGGACTTTTTTTAACCGGGCCGCGTTCAACGCAGGCCGGTTGGAAAAAGTCCCCTGGCACCTTCTTTATTCTTCTTCTTCTTCGATTTCTTCTAGTTCAGCAAGTTCTTTGGTGTCTTGCTTGGATTTGTTGGGGTGAAGCTTTTGGTATTCTTTGATCTTGAGTGGGTCTGGACCCAACATCAGGAACATGTTTTTACCTTCCATCTTTGGCTGGGATTCGACCATGGCGAGGTCGTTTACGAAGGCGATACATTTTTGCATCACTTCCATTCCCAATTCTTGATGGGCCATTTCACGCCCCATGAAACGCAATGACACTTTCACTTTGTCGCCTTCCAAAAGGAAACGACGAGCGTGATTCATTTTCGTCTCAAAGTCATGCTGATCCGTACGCGGACGCATTTGGATTTCTTTGATCGTCACGACAGTTTGTTTTTTACGAGCCGCCGTGGCTTTCTTTTTATTTTCGTACTTCCACTTGCCGTAATCCATGATTTTACAAGTGGGAGGAGATGCCGTTGGCGCAATCTCGAGAAGATCGAGGCCTCTATCTTCAGCAATACGTAACGCCTCGGGAACTGTCATCACGCCCAACATGTTACCTTCATCATCAATAACACGAACTTGTTGAGCACGAATCTCACGATTCACTCTTAGTGAGTCTTTAGAGTCTTTCTTGTTGCGATCAAAACGACCGCCGCCACCGCCTCTAAAATTACCTTCAAACTTGCTAATGGGAACCTCCCAGCCTATAGCTGATTTTCGTTAGTTGCCGCGGACTTCGCAAGTGAAGACTGCAGCTGTCTTGTACTAATATCGTCTAAAATCGTTTTCATCAATTGATCCACAGTCAAACCTTTGTGTTCAGAGCCGTCTCTTAAACGCAAAGAAACTGTCTTCGTCTCGGCCTCTTTATCCCCCACAATAATCATGTAAGGCACTTTTTGAAGCTGAGCTTCGCGGATCTTGTAATTTAGCTTCTCATTACGGCGGTCAAATTCAACACGAACTTTATGCTCTTTAAGAAGTTTCTGTAAATCCTCACAGAACGTATTCACACGGTCTGTAACATTCAAAATGGCAACCTGAGTTGGACACAACCACGGCGGCAAATGTCCCGCCGTGTGTTCGATATAAACCCCGATAAAGCGCTCTAGTGATCCCAAGATCGCACGGTGAAGCATGATCGGACGGTGTTCCTTGTTATCCTCGCCCGTGTATTTCAAGTTAAACGCCTCAGGAAGATTTGGATCGACCTGAAGGGTTCCCAATTGCCAAGGACGGTTCAAGGCGTCCACGAACATAATGTCCAGCTTTGGACCGTAGAACGCGCCATCACCTGGGTTGATCGTGAAAGGCAGATTCAACGTTTTCAAGGCTTCCGCCAGGGCGCCTTCCGCCATATCCCAATACTCTTCACTGCCCATTCGGTTGTCGGGACGAGTGGAAAGATAGATTTTGTAATTATTCATACCCAGCTTGTCATAAACCCGATTCAACAGGTGCATGAACTTCGCAATCTCATCCTGCAACTGATCCATACGACAGAAGATGTGTGCGTCGTCCTGACAGAAGGTGCGAACACGAGTCAAACCGTGCATAGCGCCGGATTTTTCAAAGCGATGCAAACGTCCAAAGTCCGCCATCTTGATTGGCAGATCACGGTACGAATACTTTTCAGAGTTGAAAAGCAAACAGTGCGAAGGACAGTTCATCGGCTTGGAGGCAAAGTCACGCTCGTCCACTTTGGTGAAGAACATGTTTTCTTTATAGTTTTGATAGTGACCTGAAGTATGGAACAGGTTCACATCAAAAATCTGCGGCGTAATGACTTCCTGATAACCTGTTTCGAAATAAAGTTCGCGCAGGTAAGTTTGCAATTCAGTATAAACGACCGCACCCTTCCCCGTGAAAAATGGTGAACCCGGAGCCCATTCATGAAAATGGAAAAGTCCCAGCTCTTTACCCAGCTTACGGTGATCGCGCTTTTTCGCTTCTTCGATGTTATGAAGATATTGATCAAGTTCTTTCTTATCGCCAAAAGCCGTCGCATACACACGCTGAAGCATGGCATTTTTTTCGTCACCTCGCCAGTAAGCTCCCGCCACTGAAAGAAGTTTGAAAGCTTTGATCTGCCCTGTGCTTTGAATATGCGGTCCACGACAAAGATCGAACCAAGCATCGCCATTGTGATAAATGCCGACGACGGTTTCACCTTTCGCCGCCAAGTCTTCAATCAACTCGACCTTAAAGCGCTCGTTCATTTTCTTGAAAGTTTCAATCGCCTGAGCGATCGGCCAGTTTTCGCGCTTAATCGGCAAATCCTTGGCGATGATTTCGGCCATCTTCTTTTCGATTTTTTCGAAGTGCTCTTCAGTGAAGGCAAACGGCGAATCAAAGTCATAATAAAAGCCATTATCGATCACAGGACCAATCGTGACTTTCACCTCTGGCCAGATATCCTGCACCGCTTGCGCCATGATGTGCGCGCAAGAGTGACGAATCACCTCGACGGCTTCAGGGCTCTTTGTGGTGATCAAAGCAATTTTGGTCTGATCTTTAAGAGGCGTTCGCAGATCTGAGATCTCTTTAGAACCATTGAGTTGTACACCAAGAGTTTCTTTGGCCAAGCGAGGACCAATAGACTGAGCCACTTCCAGCGCAGTCGGCTCGTGGTCAAAAACCTTCGTCGAGTTATCCGGCAGAATAATATTAATTTGTGACATTATGATAGGGTGGCCGTCGTGAAACGACCTGTATTTGTTAGAAGATGTGATGAAGAAATATGCATTTGCATCACATCATTTCTAATCCTCTAGCCACGAAGGGTCAAGCACTCACCGCGAGAAATTGCACACCTATAATTTGGTCCCCGGTTGCCGTCGACACAACCCAGCGGACTTGGGACTCTACTGACACCCAACGCCCATGGCGGTTTTTATACATAAGGCTGATAAAGTCCTTTACGCTCACCTCACCCTCTTCCACGGTGATCTGGGCGCCCCCTTGCGAAAAATCCTGCATTTGACCCTCACGAAGAAACTGGACTGAGGCCCCGGTGGGAGAAGCCTCGGCCAAGACCGACTTCTTTAGCATCACCTCAGATTGCACCCGCATCCGCTCTTGCTTGCGACTTTTCACTGGCTTGCCTTGGAGGCGACGAGTCACAAGATCAGCAATGCGACAGCCCTCAGACTCGTACAGGAAAAGGGTTTGAGGGAAGGAATGTGACAGTTGAAATGCCGCTTTTTCAATAGTTTGCGCTATAAAGATAAAGCTCACTTTAACTTTTGTCTTGGTCCAAGATAAAAAAGCTTCGGCGACTTTTGCTGTTAATGACTTTGCATGCACAATCACGAATAGCTCCCCTGGCTGCGACTTTAAGAAGTCCTTTAAAAGTTCAGGAGGAGGCGCCAAATGCCAACGCACTCCTTGCACTCCCCGCAAATAAGCCGGAACCGACGCCAATCCTGGAACAGAACTTTGACTCGAACTGAGATAGATCAGGTCTTTCACGGGCTTTTTATGCATAGATGAGGACATTGCAATCTTGAAGCCCATGCTCAGATCAAAATGATTCGCCGTCACCGTCAACATCGTGGACAGGTGCAAAGAAAGCTTTAAACAACATTGTTAAATTACTGATTTACCAACACAAACACGCCCCGCACGATAGTCATGTCAACCCATCCAAGGAGAAAACATGAAAACTATTTTTGCCTTATTGATCACGGTATTTATGACGGCCTCCATAGCTCACGCCGAAGACACCATGGGAAAGAAGACGGATAACGCCGCAGAGTCGACGAAGGATTCTGCCAAAAAAACAGGCCGCAAGGTGAAGTCCACCGCTAAAAAAGCCGGTCATCGCATGCAGGAAGCGACTTGCATGGAAGGCGACATGGAGTGTGCTGCGAAGAAAGCCCGCAACCGCGTTAATGAGGGCGCCGACGCCGCTAGTGACACGATGAAGAACACCAAAGATAAGGTTTCTGAATAAGCCGCGATGACGATCCTAAAGGCCCACCAAGGTGAGGCCTTTGAGAAGTCCGCTTGTTAGGGATTAAAAAGTATCACAACGAGCTTTGGCATTGCAGTACGAGGCATGAACTGACTCATTACAAGCTTTGCGAGCATTGAATTCAGCTTCTAGCAATGTACGAGCCTCACCTTTGAAGGTCTTGCCGTAGCCCGAATCAGTCACAACACAGATGGCCCCTTGAGTAGCACGGTCTTGATTGGGGTCACTGCATTTGAGGTTCGTATTACAGTAAGACGCATGGACGCTATTGCCACACTGTTCTTTGGCTTGGGCTTCAGCTTCAAGCTTCGTACGCCCTTTGCCTAAAAATACTTTACCATAACCACTATCGGTAATCATACACGCCATCTCTACAGGCACCGGCGGAGGCGGCGGTGTTGGCCTCTGATACTCAAGGCTTGTAACACGTTGATGAAGACCATATACGAGACTTTCCAACTGATTCACTTTAGATTCAAGAACACGAATGCGTTCTGCCTCGCGATCTCCCCTGTTTTGCGCAAATGCGGAAGCGCTCATCAGAAGACTACAGCCCAGAACCAAAACAAGTGATTTTCTTAACGCAGACAACATCAGGATCTCCCAAGGACAGTGGTTATTTGTCACCAAACTTCACCAAAAAGTCAGGTGCTATCCTTAAGAGCAATTATAAAGCCAATGGATTCAGAGCCAAAAGTACACCGGGATGGCGTCAGACAAGAAAAAAAGCCCCCACAAAATGGGGGGCTATGCAGAAAAATGAAGGCCTGCTATTTAGAAAGTTTCACAGCGAATTGTTGAATTGCAATAAGCCGGATTCACCGTGCCACCGCAAATTTTACGAGCATTGAATTCCGCTTCAATCAGACTGCGTCCTTCACCTTTGAAGGTTTTTCCGTAACCTGTATCA
>NZ_JTEV01000040.1 GCF_000786105.1 Bdellovibrio sp. ArHS | reverse complement strand
TACCGTTATTACCGTTATTTACGTTATTACCGTTATTACCGTTGTTACCATTGGAGCCAAGAATACCGAGAGAACCAAAAGCAGCAGAGTTGCCATTGTTTCCATTATTACCATTATTGCCATTATTGCCATTATTCCCATTATTCCCATTATTCCCGTTATTCCCGTTATTACCACGAGTGGAAACAGTCGTTGTGACTTTGGCATCATAACTTACAAATCCACCTTGCCCACCGATATATGTCGCTGATGAAGGTTTTTTTGATTCCTTATTCACAGATGCATTCGTGGGAGGATTCGCAAACGCGAGATTCGCCACCAACGTAAACCCTGCTAAAAGGAATGTAGTTTTCGTACTTTGAACCATACATTCTCCTTTATTGTTTCTGGTCATCGCCAAAAAATTTCTAGGAAATGTGGCGCGAACCGAAAGTTTTGACACCTTATTGTTTTTCAACTTTTGTAAACACATTTTTGTTGTAGCGAGATATTCAAACAAAAAAACCGAAAATCAGTCTGCATTGTTACGCCGCAGTTATTTACCTTATTCAATTCTTCATGTTTGTTTCAAATCAATAACCAGACTTTGTAAGTCTGCACATGATACAGGAAAAATCATGAAACAATTTATCCAAAAAAAAATCAAAATAACCTGTGACGTAATTACCAAAGCGCTGATTCTGACATTCTTCTTTGTCAATGTGGGAATCATGTGGGCCGATGGATTTCCCGACCGAAGCGCTCTTGGCGGCGCCTTTATTAAGTCTATAGAAAGATATCAAGCCCTCGCAATGCTCTATCAACCCTGGAGCATGTTTGCGCCGAATCCGATGAATACAAATGCCTATGTCGAGGCCGACATTACATTTGAAGACGGTTCAACTACGATCTGGAAAATGCCCCGTCCCAGCATCATTAATGGTGCCAGAAAAATTTTGACTGCCGACCGTTACAGAATCGTAGGGCAGGAAACTCTTTTACCGAACCAAAATGATTTAGTGTGGTTTGACATCTCCAAATATGTCCTTCGCGAAATCGCACAAACCGAAGCCAAGGGCGCCGGCCGTGTCGTCAGTAAAATCGTTTTCAGTCGTTTTTCCAACCAGGTTCCGCCCCTGGAAAAAGGAATTTTCATTCCCCATGGAAATAAAAGCACCGAATTTTTAAAAGAATCCGTTTTCTATTTCACTCCCACCACACAGAAGGTTCGTTATGAAGCTAAAAACACTTCTCTCTAAGTTTTACGATTTCGTCTTTGCACCGCAACCAGTTCACACTGTCGCACTTTTGCGAATTGGGTTGGGACTGCTTTTGCTTTTTAATTGGTGGATGATAGTGACCGATCTTGACGTGTTGTATGGTCCACAGGGCATGATTTCCCTACAGACGGCCCAACAATATGGAAATCCTTTTAGGTTTTCTCTTTTTGACTATATCCCCCATACCGATAAAAACACCTTCACCCTGGCAATAATTAACTTACTGGCCGTCCTTGGCGTGCTATCTGGAACCTTCACGCGCTTTTCTATCGCCGTGGCTTTCGTCACCCTTGTCTCTTTCCATCATCGCAATGGCTTTATTCTGAACAGTGCAGATTCTGTCTTAAGAATATTTTTGTTCTTTCTCTTTTTTACTCCCAGTGGCGACCTTTGGTCTGTCGATCGATTCAGAAAGAAACTAAAGGGCACAGCCCCGGCAATTCCTGTGGATAAAAGTCCTTGGGCTCTGCGCCTTATCCAACTTCAATTTTGCACAATCTATGTGGCGACAGTTCTTTTTAAAATCAAGGGTGAAAAATGGATTGATGGAACCGCCATTTATACGGCGACCCGAATTGATGAATTCGTTCGCTTCCCGCTGCCGCTTTTAAATGATCTAACAATGATAAAACTTCTTACCTGGAGCACCCTCATTGTTGAGTTCGCCCTAGGAACTCTTGTTTGGTTCAAAGAGACTCGCTATTGGGTACTCTTAGCGGGAGTAGCTTTGCATCTGGGTATCGAATACACCATGAGCATTCCGGTGTTTGAATGGGCAATGATCGTAAGTATGTCGGCGATGATTGATCCGAAGGATCTTGCCCGATGGGTCCAGGTGTTTAAAGAAAAGAAATTCCATTTATCCTGGCGCCCTTCCTGGACATACTTTCAACAAAAGAATTCCTAAAGATCTGATTTTCTTCAGCTCTCTCATTCTTTTCATGCCTTCAGGATTCTGAAGGCATACGGTCTCTTTGAACTCTTCGGCGAAGGGACCCCTTGGTGAAACAACTTTTTAAAATAATACTTTTCGTCAACATGGCCATGCTATTCACAATACGGGCCACGGCCCAAGACAGTGATGTCCATCTGTCTCCGGAAATCATCACGGTGTTTCCTACCTTTGTCGGTGGCGGTCTCAATCTGAAGGTCTACGAATATCTTGAATTTAGTGTCTCCTATGGAATCGTGCCTGTATTGTACTACAACACGATTGCCGATGTTGTATCGACCGACGATGCTCAAAGAAGGGTTATCAACGCCGCTTTTAAAAATAACCGCGTATTACGAGCCGCCCTTCAGTACAACGTTCAGGGCGATGTAGGGTGGCATGTGGGCATGACCGCCGCGCAGCTCAACGCTGAAGGCTCTGCAAGCATTGATGAAGTTCTGTTTGCTGCCACCGGCGATGATTATACTCTACTTAAAGATCTTCTCGTGTCTTTGGGACGCGATCCCGCCGTCAATATGAAGAGCGAACTCATGATCCTGGGAGCCCACTTTGGATACACCTGGCTTATGCAAGATCATTTATATCTCAAGGCAAGTTTAGGCGCCGCGAAAGTCATGGGCACAAAAATCTCCATCAGTACCGGCGTCCCTGAATTCGACTCGCTCTATCCAGGACACGCAGTTATCAGCGCCGCAGAGGGGGATCTTGAGGACACTGTGAATGAATCCGGCCTCTCCCCCACACTGGGACTCACATTAACGTATCAGTTCTAAGTATTTTTTTACCCTTCGGTCCTGAATGTGTTGCGATTTTGACAGGAAAACCGTAAAAAAGAGTCCGCAAAGGACTCCTCATGATCAGTACCAGTAACATCAGCCTCCGGTTCGGTGGTAAAAAACTTTTTGAAGACGTGAACGTAAAGTTCACCCCAGGAAATTGTTACGGCCTTATCGGCGCCAACGGAGCCGGCAAGTCCACTTTTCTGAAGATTCTTTCAAAAGAGATCGAGCCCAACACAGGCGAAGTGCATATTGCCCCCGATTTAAGACTTTCAATCCTAAAACAGGATCACTACGCGTTTGATGAGTTTCCGGTTCTTAAGACAGTCCTCATGGGCAACGAACGTCTTTATAAAATTATGGAAGAAAAGGACGCCCTCTATGCCAATCCTGACTTTTCTGAAGCAGATGGCGTGCGCGCGTCTGAGCTAGAAACAGAATTTGCCGAGCTCAATGGCTGGGAGGCAGAATCCGAGGCTGGCGTCATGCTTGCAGGCTTGGGGATTACCGATGAATACCATGGCAAGCTAATGAAAGAACTCAATGGTGGAGAAAAAGTCAAAGTTCTCTTAGCCCAGGCCCTGTTCGGTCAACCTGACATTCTCCTTTTGGACGAACCTACGAACCACTTGGACATCTACGCCATCCAATGGCTGGAAGAGTTTTTATTAAACTTCCAGAATACAGTGATTGTGATCTCGCATGATCGCCACTTCTTGAACAAAGTCTGCTCACATATTGCCGACATTGATTTTGGCAAAGTAACGACCTACACCGGGAATTATGATTTCTGGCGCGAAGCCAGCGAGATAAACCAAAAACTTTTGGCGGATCAAAACAAAAAGAGCTCTGAAAAGGCGGAAGAGCTTAAAGCCTTTATTGCACGTTTTAGTGCCAATGCCTCTAAGTCACGCCAAGCCTCTTCCCGCCAAAAACAATTGGAAAAGCTGGAATTCAATGACCTACCGGCGTCTTCACGCAAACAACCTTTTATCGGATTTGATATTAAACGTGAACTTGGCAACGATGTTCTCACCGTAGATCGCATCACCAAAAACTGGGAAGGCGAAACTCTGCTTAAAGACGTCAGTTTCACTTTAAAAAAAGGTGATAAAGTCGTGCTTCTGGGGAAGAACGACCTGGCCAAGACGCTTCTCTTAGAAATCATTTCTGGTGAACTGCCTGCGGACTCCGGAAGTTTTTCCTGGGGAATCACGACCTCTCGCAGCTACTTCCCTACGGACAACTCCAAATATTTTCAAGGGGCCGAAGATTCTTTGGTCGATTGGCTACGCCAGTACTCCGAAGATAAAGATGAGACTTTCTTGCGAGGTTTCCTGGGGAAAATGCTGTTCAGCGGTAGCGATGCTCTTAAAAAACCTCATGTGCTGTCAGGAGGCGAAAAAGTACGCTGTATGTTTTCAAAGATGATGTTGTCGGGATCAAACATTCTCATTTTGGATGGCCCCACCAATCACCTGGATCTGGAAAGCATCACCGCCGTCAACGAAGGCCTGAAGCGCTTTAAAGGCACAGTAATTTTCACGTCCCATGACCATGAATTAATTCAGACAGTGGCTAATCGTGTGATCGAACTGGATGGCAAGGTCGTCTATGATAATCATATCACCTATGAAGAATATCTTGAGATCAGAAAGAACAATCTACTGTCGTGACAGTTCCAGACCTTCGCTGTGAGGAATCCATGAGCTTCTCATCTCTCGACAGAAGTCTTCAAATCTTCGCGGCGGCCGTCCTAAGATTTTTTTAAAAGTTTCAAAAACCCGATCCGTGCTTCCTTCCCGAGTGGCTCGATGTAAACTCAAACGAATTTCGCTTTCGAAGGGGCTCATTCCAGCGCGCTGCCAAAGTCGCAGGGCCGCCTCTTCGGTCACGGGTACATAGGAAAGACGGCGGCGAGTGCAATTTGAAATGATGGCCAAAGCTTCCGCATTGGAAAGGGCACGCGTTCCTGTGATCTCTAAACTTTTTTTTGAAAATCCCCAGGGATTCTTTAAAATTTCGAAAGCCACATCCGCAACATCTCTGGCATCGACAAAAGCCGTCCGCCCCTCTCCCTCTGGAAGGAAGAGCGTTCCTTGCATCAAGGCCTCACGATAACCACGCAGAAAATTCTGCATATAAGCGGCCGGTTTTAAAAAGGCATAGGGGATTCCTGATTGCGCCAACATCTCCTCAACCTGTCCATGCAAATGACGAAAAAGATAAGGAGACCCGGCTTGCGCACCGATTTCTGAAATGCGAAGAATGAATTCGACCCCCGAGTTGCGAGCGGCTTTTATCACCCGTGCGGCCTCATCAATCATTTTTGCACTGAAAGGCTGTAAAAAGAAAAGCACATCCACATCGCTCAGGGCCTGCTCTAAAATGAGGCTATTTTCATAATCTAAGCACAACCCCCGAACCCCTTCGGGAAGACGTTCCAAAGCACGTGAGGCCGCCACAAAAGGCAGGCCCGCGTTTTTAAACTTTTGCACAAGTTCTTGGCCCAGAGTGCCAGTGGGACCCGTGATCATCACGCGAAGACCCATAAAAGCCTCCTTTTGTTAATTATGCCTGAACATCCCGGTGCCCCGGGGTGTTTCTTGGCAAGAGTCCGCTTGACTCCCCTTTTGAATCGCGATCTAAATACTTAAGTGAATTTTTTTGCCGAAAACCTACAGGTTTTTAAAAAAGTCTGCTTGCCCCTCTTCGCTCTGGTCGTTCTGTCGAGCAACATTGACCAGTATCTAAATCTGCATATCGAAAATGCCCTTCGTGACCCCCATGGCGCCCAACAACAAGTTTATTGGTTAGGGTTTCTCTCTATTATCAGCAGTGTGGTTTTTCCGGTCCTGCTTATAACCCTGGCACTTTACGCCCTGAACACTCTGACGGGCTGGAATAAAACTCTGGGCGAGTTCATGGAGAAAAATCTGAATCAGGTCTTTATTGAGACCTTGCGCTCCTGGGGTAAAACACTGCTCTGGTCTTTGCTTTTAATTTTACCGGGACTTTGGAAGTACATTGAATACAGTCTGGTTCCTCTGGTTGTCACTTCGTCTGAGCGCTACGACCAAGGAAAAGAAGATGCCCTGCAAAGATCCGCACAAATTGTGCGCAGGAATTGGCCGAAGGTTCTGGGAGTGTTTGTCCTTTTCCATCTCTTCATCCCAGTGGTTCTGTCGGCTTTGTTTGATGCCTATCGCCTGATTTGGAAGACGCCCGTGGCCAGTTTAACTCTATCCGCCCTAGATACCTACTTATTGGTTTTATCAACTCAGATCCTTTTTAATATTTTTAGAAGTGAGGTAAGAAAACATGACGCTCATGTTTAATTGGAAAGACATCAAAAATCGCGGCAAGGGTTTAACTTTTGATGACGTGCTTATTATGCCTGCGCGTTCTGACATCCGTTCTCGTCGCGATCCACACCTTACGACAAAGCTCACAAAAAAAGTATCCATTGATATGCCGATCATCAGCGCCAACATGGACATGATCACCGAGTATGACATGGCTTTTGCGATGAATACTCTGGGGGGATTGGGTATTCTTCATCGCTTCATTTCAGCCGAAGAGCAAGCGTCTCAGGCTCGTCGCTTAAAAGAAGCCGGAGTTAAAAATGTTTCTGCCAGCGTCGGCGTCGGCGAAGAGTTTAAAACTCGCGCGAAGGCGTTGATTGATGCCGGCGTTAACATCATCACTATCGACATTGCTCACGGCCACTCCGTGCAAATGATGGAAACCATGAAGTGGTTGAAAGATCATCATCCGCACATTGAAATCATCGCGGGGAATATGGCAACACCCGACGCCGCTCACGATTTAATCGAGGCCGGGGCTGATGCCATCAAGGTGGGTATTGGACCTGGATCGATGTGTACAACTCGCATTATCACCGGTTGCGGTGTGCCTCAGCTCACGGCGATTGCCTTGTGTGCTGAAGTTGCCGACAGCTATGGTGTTCCTGTCATTGCCGACGGCGGCATCCGTACTTCCGGCGACATGGTGAAAGCCTTCGCGGCGGGCGCCAGCTCTGTGATGTTGGGCAGTATGCTTTCAGGGACCATTGAAACTCCGGGCGAAATTAAGAATGGAAAAAAACAGTATCGAGGAATGGCTTCCCGAGCGGCCCAGGACTCTTGGAGAGGTGGAGTACCCGAAGGTATGGCTCCGGAAGGAGAATCCACGCAAGTCAATGTCAAGGGACACGTTAAGGACGTGGTCCTGGAAGTTGCGGGCGGCATCCGATCCGGAATGAGCTACGTTAACGCGACCACGATTGCTGAAATACGTGAGAAAGCTCTCTTTATGGAAATGTCGGCGAATGGTATTGCGGAATCCCGAGCTCACGGTGTAAAAAATTAGGGATGACTTCTTCGGATACAAGACCCATAGGTGTGTTTGATTCTGGGATCGGTGGACTCACCGTTCTCAAGGAACTTGCGGTGCGATTCCCTCAAGAAAATTTTCTTTATTTGGGAGACACCGCACGTCTACCCTACGGGTCCAAGTCGCCATCAACGATTCGCAAGTACTCCGAACAAAATATTCATTTTCTGGAAAAACAACAGGTCAAGGCGATCGTGATTGCCTGCAACACGGCCTCCAGCCAGTTGACGGAACGCGAGTTTGACGGCCTACCGATTTACAATGTGATTGAACCGGGTTCAGAACGAGCACTGGAAAAATCTTCGGCAAAAAAAATCGGCGTCTTAGGAACTCGAGCCACGGTGAACAGCCAGGCCTACCGAAAAAAAATTCTAGAACTTTATCCAAAAGCAGAAGTTTTCGATCAGGCCTGCCCGCTTTTTGTTCCTTTGGCGGAAGAGGGCTGGGACGTAGACCCCGTGACCAATCTTATTGTCTTTCGCTACGTCAGCCCGCTACTAAATCATTCCATTGATACTTTGATTCTGGGCTGCACCCACTATCCAATCCTCAAGAATGCCATCGCTCGGGTGACTGGAGCCGCTGTGGAACTTGTGGACTCAGGAGAGGCGATCTCGCACTGGCTGGAACGTGATTTCACTGGTGGACGCCTGGGAAAAAACAATTCCGGGAATGAACGCCTCATAGAAATAATGACCACCGATCACTCGGCTCATTTCACAGAAGTGGCACATCGAATTTTAAATCCTTTAACGCCCAACTCATTCCGCGTAGTGGATCTTTAGATACAAATTTCTAAAGGAAGCTCCTGCATATTGTACTGACTGGCCATCGAATAGCCATACGCACCTGCATCCATGATAGCGACAAAGTCGCCTTCCTGAACTTTTCCCAAAGTCACATCTTTGGCAAAAAAGTCTGAGGACTCACAGATAGGTCCCACCACATCCGCCTGCATAGATTCGCAGGACTTTTTTAAAGGCATGATAAGATGCTTGGCTTCATACAAAGAAGGACGAATCAAGTGATTCATGCCGGCATCGACAATGACGAATTCCTTGGCAGAGGTTTTTTTAATATACTGCACTTCAGAGATTAAAACTCCGCAGTGGGCCAACAACCAACGGCCGGGTTCGGATTGCAGTTCGCAGTGAAGATCACCCAACACATCGTGCGTGATTTTCGCGTAGTCGCGCAAAAGACTTTCTTCCAGCTCCAAATCCAAACGATCATAGAAAATTCCCAATCCACCACCGAAATCAAAACGGCGCAGAGTTGGAAACTTTTTTTGCATCTCTACAAAAACCGGCTTGAGCTTGCGCAAAGCCTCTTCATAGCCCGCAAATTCCATCATCATGGAACCTAGGTGAAGACTGAACCCCACCAGTTCCAAAGAGTCAGAAAATCGCATAAGACAGTCTGTTAAATCCGGAATGAGCGAAAGCTCCATGCCAAATTTATTGTCTTTAAGGCCTGTCGCAATATAAGGGTGGGTTTTAATATCGATATCAGGATTTAAGCGCAAAGCCACGGCGGCTTTCTTCTTCAAAGACCGCGCAATGGCGCCGACCCGCTCAAGCTCTGGCAAACTTTCCACGTTGATCTGTAAAATTCCGATCTTCAAAGCTTCCGTGATTTCATGACGCGTTTTTCCCACGCCGCTATAGACGATATCCTGAGGGGAAAAACCACTTTCCAGGGCTCTTTTGATCTCGCCTAACGAGACAACATCCGCACCAGAACCCATTTTTTTAAGATGTTGCAAAACTTGATGATTCGGATTGGCCTTCACGGCATAAAAAAGGCGTGTTCCCGCTAGAGCTTGCGCCATGGCCGTGAAACGCTGAGAAATAAAATCGAGGTCATACACATAAATGGGACGCATGTAATTCACGCACAAAGGCAAAAGCCGCTTCTTTAACGGACCTAGGCATAATTCATTATTGATGTATTCCATGAAGACCTCGTGCTAACATCATGCCCCAGAGGGAAAGGTTTGTCATGAAAACTTCTATTTTTACCTACACATCCAAAGGAATGCCGGTTCTTTCTTATGAGTTTCATAACGGCGGTCCTGAAGTACTTATTCTAGGCGGTGTTCATGGCGACGAAGTCGAAGGAGTCATTGCCGCGCAAGAGCTGATGAAACATTTCATGCGATCCAACCCCTACAAATTGAATATCACAATCGTGCCGCAGTTTAATTTCGAAGGAGTGATCTTCAAGACTCGTGGCAATGGCAATGGTGTGGACTTAAATAGAAACCTTCCAACCAAGGACTGGTCGCCGGAAGTAAAAACCCCGCGCTATCATCCGGGACCCTTCGCTGGCAGCGAGAACGAAAACAAAGGCTTGATGGACTATTGTGCAACCAAGAAGCCAGTTTTCATTCTTTCTCTGCACTCGTGGCATCCCGTTCTGAATGTGAACGGAGACTGCCGTAAAGTGGCTGAAGTTTTGGCAAAGCACACGGGATATAAAATCGACGACGACATTGGTTATCCAACCCCAGGTTGTCTGGGAACTTATACGGGGCTAGAGCGAAACCTTCCCACTCTGACCTATGAAATTGAACGGGGTCTTTCCGCCGAAAAAATCATCGAGATTCACGTTCCGGCCATTTTAGAGTCATTGAAAGTTTTGGAACAGTAAGACTAGAGGAGATTGCAATGCAGAATGAAGTGACACAGATCTACGCTGATGTTCAGAACGGAAAAACTGTCGACACCATGACGACAACCGAACTGAAATCTATTTTCGAAACCATCGAAGGTTTGGACTCAGGCCGCCTGCGTGTTTGTGAAAAGACTGCCAGTGGTTGGATCACTCACGAGTGGATAAAAAAGGCCATCTTGCTGTACTTCCGAATTCAAAAAATGGATGTGATGACGGCGGGCGACTTCACTTACTTCGACAAGATTCCAGTGAAACAGTGGAGCGAAGAAGAAGGCGTTCGCGTTGTCCCTCATGCACTTGCACGCAAAGGTTGCTTTATTGAAAAAGGCGCCATCCTTATGCCCTCTTATGTCAATATCGGAGCTTACGTCGGATCAGGCACCATGGTCGACACTTGGGCCACCGTCGGCTCATGCGCACAAATCGGCAAGAATGTGCATCTTTCTGGTGGCGTCGGCATCGGTGGGGTTCTTGAACCCGTTCAGGCCTCTCCCGTCATCGTCGAAGACAATGTTTTTATCGGCAGCCGTTGCATCGTTGTCGAAGGTGCCTTGATTGAAGAAGGCGCGGTTCTTGGCGCCGGCGTGACCATCACTGCCAGCACTAAAATCATTGATGTCACAGGCCCTACCCCGGTCGAATACAAAGGCCGAGTCCCTGCTAACTGCGTTGTCATTCCGGGAACTCAGATGAAAGAATTTGCTTCAGGCACATACGGTGTTCCGTGCGCATTGATCATTGGTAAAAGAAAGCCAAGCACCGACTTAAAGACATCTTTGACCGACGCTCTTCGCGACTATCAAGTGAGTGTTTAGTTATTTCATTCTTAAGGCATCAGAGGGTTGCACCTCTGATGCTGTTCGCGCCGGGATATAGGACCCAAACCAGGCGATCAAAGCGCTGACCAAAAGAACTCCGAAGACCAAAGTAAAATCCACCAAGGCCGGGATACTAGGATCATAGTAGATCTGCGAAGCCGCCAATTGTATAGGGTTGGCTTCGATATAAAGACTTAAACCTGTCCCCAGAATCACACCTGTTAGAACGCCGACAGAGGCCAGAATAAAACCCAATTGCGTAAAGGTACGCACGGTTTGCTTCCCTGAAAAACCAATAGTTCGTAGAATGGCGATATCGCGTCTTTTTTGCGAAAGCAAAAGGGCCAGCACTGTTAAGATAGAACTCGCGGCAATCATTCCCGCCAATCCCAAAAAAGTTCCAATAGTGAGCTTTTCCAACTTCAGAGCATACAAGAGCGCAGAATTTCGATCCATCCAAGTTTCGACATGAACGCCATCGAATTTTAGCAAGTCCTCTTTCACGGTATCCACAGCGACACCCGCAGGTAACCACACCTCAATACCCAACTTGCGCATGCCTTCTTCCACCAAAGAGTTCAACGCTTTTCCACGCTGATAAAAAACATACTGGGCATCCACGTCCGCAAGACTTGTGGTCACAATTCTTTTCACGCGCAAACGCTCAAACTTTGGCGTTTCTCCTGGAGGCAACAACAAACCCGACGGTGACACCAAAGTCACATAGTCCCCTTCAAAAACCCCTAAAGACTGGGCTAAATCCACACCCATGATAATCTCGCCCTCTTCAGGAACATCCTGGGGATCCCAGAAGTAGGACGGCGAATCACTGGGGCGCTGAGGGCGTTCCATCTGCTGAAGCTGTTCAATGAAATACCCCAGGCTTTCTCGAGTCACCCCCCGGGCAATGCCACCACGAAACTGACCATCCTGACTGCGGATAATCACATCCTGGGTTTCATAAACATAGGCTTTGTTTTCAGGATTTTCTTTCAGACGTTGAAACACCGGATGCGCCTCCAGCATCGCGGCACTGGAAGTCCCTGCGGCCTGGACGTAAAGATGCGGCTCTAAACCCAGAATGCGTTTTTTAATCGTCGCATTCATGCCATTCATTACAAAGAGCACCACCAAAAAAGCCGTCACACTGATGGCAATACCAATCATCGAAAGCCAGGAAATTCTTTTAACTAAAGAACCTGCTCTTTTGGAAAAAATAAAATGACGGAAAAGGTGACCCACTAACATGAGTCTATGATAGTTCGCAAAGACGCAGATTCAAGCCACGGAGCGCTAACAAGACGCAAAAGTACTATTTTGCGTCTTGGGTATTGGCTGGCAAACGATGTGAGGCTTCTTCGTCGAGGACCTCTCGGACACTTCCCCGCATGAAGAAACTTTTCTGCATGGCTTTTAAAACCACCACGGTTTCATTCAAAGCCTCTACCAATCTGACACTGGCTCCCGGAAGCTCAGGCTCTACCGCCTTCACCGCGGGCCCTAAGGCCCTGGTCACAGTCGCCAGATTTTGAGTCATGACAGCGAGGTCTTTAGCCAACTGCGGATTTTCTTCGTTCAACTCGGGCAAGATACGATTGATTTCCTGAGTTGTTACCGCCAGATTTCCGACCAGCTTTTGCACACCATCGTCATGGGTGGCCTGACGGGAAAGCTTAATCACTTCCATCGACATGGTATTTAAATTCTTCATCAGCGGATCCAGGCGGTCAAACACGCGAACCATGCTTTCAGCACGGCTCTTATCCGCAAAGGCATCCATAATAACCTGCATACTCTCCAAAATGCCACCGAGCTTGCTTAAATATGAGTTCATGTTCTTGCCGCTCATCAAAGTCATTAAGTCCACCGTCTCCAATGACTTGACCGAGCTATAGGCCGGCATGACTTCAAACTGCTCACTGCCAACGGACAAATCAAGCACTCGCTCACCGATAACAAAGGGCCGAATCAACTGCACCGTGCTGTTTTCGCGCACACGATCTTGAAATTTTCCCAAGATATAAAAACTGACGCGAATACGATTGTCGCTTTCCAGTTCAACAGATTCCACGGCGCCGGCTCGCAAACCCGACATCTGCACCAGTGTCCCCTGATGAAGACCATCGGCATTTTCAAACGTCGTTGAATAACGAACCTTCGGCTCAAACCAGCCTTGTTTGACGGCAGCACTGATCGCCGTCAAAATAATTCCGAAGATCGCCACGACAATGAAAAGTCCGGCCACTCGTTCAAACTTATTAAACTTCACCTTCATCATAGATGAACAACTCTTTTCTCTGGATCGACGGCCTGGAAGTACAATTGCCCTTCGTCCAAATGAATAATCTGGTATGCAAATAAATTCATAAATTTTTCATCATAAGAGCTGATGAAAACATGATTGCAGTGCCCTTCTTTACGCAGTCTGTGGACGTGATCCACAAAGGCGTAAACGCTGTCCTGCCCCAGCCCCACGCTTGGATCATCCAAAAGTAAAATTTGAGGCCGCATCACCAACGCACGCAACAGACAGGTTAATTTGCGAATGCGACCAGGAACATGGGCCGGACGCTCAGATGCAAATTTTTCCACTCCAAATTCTTTCAGCAAGTCTTCAACACGAGCCTTCGCCTCTTCGGGAGACACCACCTTATGATAAAGAAGCGGCAACATCAGATTGTCGAATAAACTGCGGTTGTTGATCAGACCGCCGTAGTCAAAGGAGTAGCCGATCTGCAAGCGATAGGGTAAAAACTCTTCAAACGACATATCGCAGACATTTTCGCCATTGATAAGGTATTTACCCGATTGAGGTATTTGCAAACCCGCTAAGATCTGCAGCAGGGAACTTTTGCCAGCCCCCTCTTCCGCCTTCACCCAAAGAATTTCATTCATAGGGAAGTCAAAATCCACGTTCTGAACAATCGGATCCTGTCCGTCATGTGTGAACGTCACGCCTTCAAATTTAAGACTTTCGATTTTCATCAGACCACCCCTAGACTGCGAAGTTGATTTAAATAAAACAAAGCTGAAACCATAAGATTAAAAATAATCACGAAAATAATACTATTCACCACGGCCTGAGTGGTGACTTGCGGCACCTCGTGAGGCGAACGCTTTACCGAAAGACCCTGATAACAAGATACGACGAAAATGATCACGCCGCTGAACCCATTCTTCAGGAAGAAAATCAAAACATCCTCTTTGGCGAAGGCTTTCATCAAAGAATCCGTGTAGAACGTCAATGACATATCCTGCACAAAACAGGTGACCAGAAATCCGCCAATCAACGCGATCGCATTGAAGTAAAAAGCCAAACCCAAGACACTCAAAACGCCCCCCACCACACGGGGAAAGACAATGAAACTGAGCGGATTGATACCCATGCTTTCTAAAGCTTCGATTTCCCGATTGGCGCGCATGTTCCCGATCTCTGACGCCACCGCCGTCCCGGATCGCGCAATGACAACCAAAGCCACTAACAACGGACCCGCTTCACGCAAGACCATGACAATCAGAAAACTGCCAATCATCTGAGTGCCACCCAATAATGTTAGATTCGAAAGCGATTGTAGAATCATGACGGCGCCAACCCCTAAGGCCAGCACGGAAATCAACGGTAAAGCCTGCCATCCAGTGAAATAAATCTGTGCAGAAAGGACGCCCACAATCTGGCGGAACCCCTGAGCCTTATCCAAGACCGTGGCACGCAAAGAAAGATAGACCATCAGGAACACACGCACCGTGTATTCCACATTTTTTGTAACAAATCTCCCTAGCGAATCAATCTGCGCCAGTAAAGAAGTCATGCCTATCCCCTTAATTTCTCAAAAACTTATCGGTGTTTTTACAAGAAAAAGGGATTAGACAAGGGTCGAGTTTTAATACGCCCAGAAAGAGTAAAACAAAGATTTCAGAGCTTCAAAAGAGGTTTCCCAGACTGAAGACTCGTAACGACCGCCGATGATGGCGTGCTTTTTTATGTAGATGTTCTCGGGAAAGGTTGCCCGAAAGGTGCGATAGGATCGGTACATATGAAGGCGTGAGGTCACCAATAAAATATCCCGGCATTTCAGGGCTTCCACGATCGGCAAACTTTGTTGAGCATTGCCGTAAGTGGTTTCGGAACGGCGATCTAAAACGACGTCATTTTCCGTCAGGTTGCCATAGAACGGCCACACAGGCATGATCTCGCGAAGGCGCGCATTTGAATAGACACCCGAGATCACCAGTTTTTTTACGTTCTGATTTGCCAGAAGATCGAATCCTTCGCGGACTCGCCCGGCTCCCCCGGTGAGCACCACGGCACAATCAGCCGCCGGCGTCTTCAACCAGGATTGCACGGTCTCGCGCTGGACATTTTGATACTCATCGTAGAAACGGTAAAAGACCGTCCCCACGAAAATCAAAAGCACCCAAAAAGGCCGAGACCGCAATAAGATTTTAGCGATGCGCCAAAACTTCGATTTCAACGTTCACACCTTTAGGAAGACCGGCCACCGCCACTGTTGAGCGAGCTGGAGGAGCTTCTTTGAAGAACTGGGCGTAAACCTCATTCACCGTCGCAAAATCATTCATATTCGTGATGAAAATAGTCGTCTTCACGATGTTTGAAAAATTCATGTTCGCGGCTGCCAACACAGCTTCAACATTTTTCATCACCATCTGCGTTTGCGTTTTGATGTCGCCCGTAAAGACTTCGTTTGTTTTGGGGTCGATAGAAATCTGTCCAGAGCAGAACAAAAAATCCCCCATTTGCACAGCCTGAGAATAGGGTCCGACAGCTTTGGGAGCATTGTCTGTATGAATAACTTTTTTCATTTAAGTCTCCTGATTAGAAATAAAAGATGATACCGGCGTTAAAAGGTCCATCGGCAATAGTTCTGAAACGAACATTGTCAGCAGAAATTACTCCTACACCGCCTTCGAAAGTGAATGCCAATGAATCCAGACCGGTAAAGAAGAACTCGCCACCAAACAAAGCGTTAAGTTCGAAACCGGATTCTTTATCTCCAGCCGTTTCAAAGTTCACCAATCCCAAAGAACCACCCATGTAGAAATTCATATGCTCTTCTTTGAAAACCGTGCGACGAACGCCCGCATTGAAAGAAAATTTGGAGTAGTCTTTTTGCGTGTCGATTCCCAATCCGCCAGCAAAAGAAATATCAGAAGTGGGATGATAAACGGCCGCAAGCTCCGGAAGATCCAGGGATGTGTTCTTCTTCACTCCGACCCCCAAACGATTGGTCAGCTCTTTGGCTTCAACACTTCCAGCAAACGCCACCAGGCAAAATGCCAATGCTAACTTTTTAAGCATTTAAAGACTCCTCTGTTGTTCAAAAAATTGCGCCATTTTATTAAATGCAAAAGCGCGTTCAGGAGCAAAAGGATTCTGCTTCTTACAAGAGGTGTCATTCACGAGGCTTTTAAAGTAAAGATTCACTGATTTTATTTAAAAAATCGACACTAAAGCTGCCAGGCGAAGTGCTTTCTGCCTCCCAGAGCTTTTCTTTTAAGAAACGAAAGCCTACGCCGGTCTTGCGCATCGTCGTCAACACGGCTTTGTCAATTTTTTCGGCAAAAAGAACGATCGAAGCCTCGGGTGGAAGCTTGTCTGCAGGCACTTGATTAGGGAAACCTTTTTCGTCGACCCGCTCATGGGTACAGACAAGGACAGTTTTGATAGATTCTTCTAAGGGAAGCTTTTTGATCAGACAGCGGTTTAAAGACAAAAGAGGATGTTTCTCGAAAGAACTTTGTTGTTCTTGCGAAACGTTTTTATCTTCTGAAAGATAGTAACTTGTGGTCACGGATTCTTCCAGATCATAAAGACCGACGTCGGCCAAAAGAGCCGCCAACAACACCGTCATCGGGTCACCAACACCACTTTTGACCGAAATCAGCGCGCCATACACGGCCACCCACGGGGCTCGCCACAACTCCCAGAAATCATCCTGCAAAGCCTCGCGAAAAATATCCCACAAGCTTTCGTCCGACTTCATGATTTGAAAAAGCTCCAAGGCTGTTTTCTTTATATCTTCATAGACAGCCTGAAGGTGCGCCTCAGACGGCATCTTAAAATCAAAAAGAAGACTTTCATTAAGATACACCGACTTATAGCAAAGACTCAGAAAAAGTGCCCGCGCGCGCTTTTTCAAAGCGGCCCCCGACATATCATAGTAAGTCGCGATATACTGCAGATAACCTTCGACGTCTTTGATCTGAATAAAAAGCCCTTCGGCCTGACTCAATCTCTGGCATCTTTCATCGGTCAAAAGAGTATTACTGTAAAGCACCGCCAGATATCTTTGATTCAAGGATAGACGAATAAAAGCGGGAAAGGTCATCTTCGTCATCGGAAAAAGATCACCGACTTGAATTGAAAAATACTGCGAACGACAGCGATACAAACAAACGTATTCAAATTTTAAAGTTGAAAAAAACTCGGCCTGGGAAAGCGGCGTCACCCGCGGATTCTGCGTTCCTTCCAAGTTTTCTCGGGAAAAGGATGGCGCCATCACAGTCACAACACGTGAGCGCGGAAATCCCCGCAGAATTTTATCAACTCTTTCGGAAAAACTTTGCAGATTCTCGTCAGGTCCCTGCGCCAACAACACCAGCTGCGCTTTCATCAGATCGCCCGATATAGCTTCGGGAAGTTCTTCAAATCTGAGCTGGCGAAAAGTCAGAAAATGCGTCGAAACCACCTTCTTGGCGCGATTTACAACGTCATCTGAATCACTAAGAATCAGAAGCTCTAGCCTTTGTCGAAAAAGAAGGGTGTTTTCGGTCTCGCTCATGCGTTAAACAAAAGCTTAATGTACAGACCAGAGACTGCCAACAAAAGTTTTCCTCGTTGACATTTAGATCACGCCGCTGAAATCCTAAAAGCCTCTTGAAAAGAAAGGATTCCCAATGAAACTGCTTTGCGCTTCCTTATTCGCTGTGCTTTTGTCTGTAAACGCCTCGGCAGCCCTTCTGACGCCAGCCAGTGGTGGTGACAAACTTGAAAAAGTGACTTTGGCCCCGTCAGCCTCCGTGCAGGTGGAAGGTGAATCCGTCACACTAACGTCTATCGGCGCTGGACTGCGCGCTAAAAAGGTGGTTTTCGTTAACGTGAAAGTCTATGTGGGTCAGCTTTACGTTTCATCCCCCGCGACTTTTAAAAAGTCAGACAGCGAGGCCTTAACGTCTTTGAAGGAGCAAAAAGCCGTCGCCATCCAGCTTCATTTCCTACGAGATGTGGATGCAGAAAATGTTCAGAAATCTTTCAAGGAAGCTCTCACTGCGAACAAAATCAATACCCAGGAAGCATCCATCCAGCAATTCCTAGACACGGTTGCCAAGGGCGGCGAAGCTAAAGAAGGAAAAGCTCTCAGCATCGTGGGCTCTCACCTAAAAGATGGCAGCGAGTCCATCATCTATGAAACAACGGCCGGCAATGTCACCGAAGTCAAAGGACCCGCAGGATTTATCGAAAAAATCTTTTCTATCTGGTTGGGCAAACCCGCTGACGACGGCGTCGCGCAACTAAAAAAATCCATTTTGAAATAATCAAAGATCCAAAAGACGATATCCCACGCCAGCCTCAGTCACTATGATGTCTGGCGTGTTTTCCGAAATTTTTAGCTTCTTCCTTAAAGCACCCACATAAACTCGTAGGTAGTGAGTATGTTCAACTGAATTCGGCCCCCAGACCTCATTCAGCAGCATCCGATGAGTCACCACTTTCCCCTTATAGCGCATCAGAACTTTGAGAATATTGAACTCTGTGCTGGTCAGCTTGATATGCACTTCATCCACCGTTACCAAGTGCCCGGGAAAATCCATTTTTAAAGGACCACTACGAAACTCTGATTTTTCAGAAATAGAGGCCGAAGCATGACGAAGGGCCACGCGCATACGCACCAAGAGTTCAGGAAGACTGAAGGGCTTCGTAATATAGTCGTCCGCCCCTCCATCCAAGGCGCTGACCTTGTCGCTGTCGGAATCCTGGACCGTTAAGACGATTATCGGCACCCGACTCCAGCCGCGAATTTCTCTAAGCACCTCCAGACCTTGAACATCGGGCAACCCGAGATCTAAAAGAACAACATCAGGTCGCAATGACGCCGCCAAAGAAATTCCTTCACGTCCCAAGGCGGCCTCTTCCACCTGATAACCATTCCCCTCAAGACTGACGCGTAAGAGCTTTCGAATAGAGGCCTCATCATCGATGACTAAAACTTTTTTGCCGCCTTCTTTCATGACTCACCTGTTAACTCTTGGGGTGGTATTTCATAGGGAAGTTTTACGATAAACTCCGCCCCTGACCTGTCGGTTCTGTTTCGAGCATAAACCTCACCACCATGGGCGACAACCAAAGCTTTTACAATGGCCAATCCCAAGCCAACGCCGCCCAGCGCGCTTCCAGGCACCCTGTAAAAGGCTGTAAAGATGTGCGCCAAACTTGGCGCTGGTATCCCCGGCCCCTCGTCCTTGACTGAAAGAACAACACCTGACGTATTTTCAAGAGTTAAAGTGATCGTTGACCCCTCTGGAGAATAGCGAACTGCGTTCGTCAAAAGATTCGAAATCACATGTTCCATCAGCTTTTCGTCAAGTTTCAGGAAAATGGGTAAAGACGGCGCAACGATAGAAATTTTATGTTGCGCTAACAGCCGCCTTAACTTACCAGGCAGGCCAGCGACCAGATCGTTCAGATCAATCCATTGTTTTTTTAATTCAAGAACCCCCGAGTTCAATCGCGACATGTCCAGTAGATTTTCAACAACCTGATTCAGTCTTAAAGAAGAGTCCATAATATCTTCGATCAACTGATCACGGACACTTTCTTGCTCAGATAAAGTTTTATCTGTAATCGCTGATGCCGAACCGATAATGGCTGTCAAAGGTGTACGCAATTCATGGGAGACAGAGTTTAATAGCGCCTGATGAAGACTTTCCGAGGCCTCTAATACTTTCGCTTTCTCCGCCCTTTTTTGCAGGCGCAAGCGATCCAAAGCCATCGCCGTTTGGGCCGAGACATTTTCCAAGATATGCTGTTGATCCAAGCTAAGACTATCTTTTTCGCGCGGATAGAACAATAGCACACCTACGGATCGCTCCTTCGCCCTTAAAGGAATTGCTAAACATCGAGACTCAGAAAGCGTTTCCGTCTTCCAACCGGCGTGACGATTGTTTTCAAAAGCCCAAACCGCCAGCGCAAAATCTTTTTCGTCCACTTTCAGATCGTTGATGGACTTTCTTAAAAGCTCGCCGTCGTCATCTGCCAGAATGATCTTCACTTTTCCATTCAAAATTCTTTCTAAGCTCAGTGAGGCCGCCAAACTGACTTCCATCACGGACATAGCTGACGCAAACTCACGCACCAGCTCATACAAAACACGGGTCCGTCTTTCGCGGCTTTCCAGATCCTTATCGCGCTGGTGAATTCGATCAGCCAGCACACCACTTAGCAAAGCCACCAGAAAATAAGAAAGACACATCATGACGTCTTCCGCCGAAGAAATCGCAAACGTCATCACGGGTGGAATAAAGAAAAAATTCCAGATTAAAGCACTGAGTGCCGCTGCAAACAGAACCGGCCCTAAAGTCGTCACCAGACCGATTATAATCATCGTCAAAAGGAATATGAATCCAACAGACCTATAACCTATCACCGGCGCCGCGAGGCCACAGATGAAACTGACCCCAAAAAGACCACAAAAAGCATACCAGTAAGCAGTGAAAGATGACTGAAAGCCAGGTGGGATCCACCTCACTCTTCGCGAAGCCCCTCGCTCTTGCTGGCGAATAATATGCACATCCACCGCACTGCTTTTTTGCACAAGTTGATCCAGTAAAGATCCCCGGCCTTGCAGTCGATGCCACCAGCTCTGTTGCGGACGACCCATAATAATCTGAGTGACATTGCGTTCGTGGGAAATCTCGCGAATGCTTTCAGCGATATTATTGTTTTTAACGGAAACCACTTCCGCACCAAGTTCCCGCGCAAGATTCAGATTTTTTAAAAGCATCGCCTGATCTTCACTTCCCAGTCGAGCCTCGCTTTCGACGTGAAGTGCAATCCACGGAGCTTCAAGACTGAAAGACATCCGTCGGGTCGCGCGAATCAATCGTGCTGCAAAAGGACTGTGACTGACAGCCACCAATAAACGCTCCTGAGTATTCCAGGGCCCTTGAATTTGCTGCACTACCATTTGATTCTGCAGATCCTGATCGACTCGTTCGGCGGTATAGCGCAAGGCCAACTCCCGCAAAGCCGTCAGATGAGTTTCTTTAAAAAAATTTTCTTCGGCACGAACCGCCCGATCCCCTTGATAGACTTTGCCTTCCTTCATTCGCTTCAGAAGACCTTGAGCTGAGATATCAATCAGCTCGATTTGATTGGCTAAATCCAAAATCGAATCGGGAATGCGTTCTTGAACTTTCACCCCGGTGATCTGCTGAACCAAATCTGCACGACTTTCCAAATGTTGAACATTCACGGTCGAATAGACATCAATACCCGCATCCAAAAGTTCAACCACATCCTGATATCGTTTGGGGTGGCGAGCCCCCGGGGCGTTACTATGTGCCAATTCATCGACCAACACCAAAGCGGGTCTTCGTGATAAGATCGCATCCAGATCCATCTCACTTAAGATGGTCTCTTTATAGAAGATTTTTTTACGAGGAATAATTTCCAATCCCGACAACAACTCTTCCGTCTCTTTACGTCCGTGAGTCTCAACAACGCCAATAACCAGATCGACACCTTGTTGAACTTGTTCGACACCCGCCTTTAACATCGCATAGGTTTTGCCGACGCCGGGACACATCCCAAAAAAGACCCTAAAGTGGCCACGCACTTTTTCGCCTTCTTCTTTTTTAATCCCCGCCAACAAACGATCGGGATTGGGACGATATTCATCACTCATAATTTCTCATCCAAGGCCAGATTGAGTTTTAATACATTCACTCGCACCTCGCCCAAAAGACCCCATTGTCGATTCTCAGTGTATGCCTGGATCAGCTTTTCAACTAGCACTGTTTGTTCTTGCGACAATTTGCGTTCTTGAACGACGCGTTGAACTTGCGCCCGTGCCGCCGCCACCGAAATGTGAGGATCTAATCCACTCCCAGAGGTAAAAAGCATTTCACCCACGGCCCCTTGTAAACGACGCTCCAGCACGGCCACTTTTAAACTCTCACTGGTGGGAGCCGCATTTGAGGCCCCAGAAGCCACCGTAGCGTAGTCACCAGCTGAAGGACGCGGCCAAAAATACCGTCGATCGACAAACTTTTGCGCAATCAGTTCTGATCCGACGATGTGTCCATTCTTTTCAAGCAAAGAACCTCGAGCCTGCCAAGGGAACAACGCCTGTCCCAAGAGTGTGACCGCGACAGGATAAATCCCGCCCAAAAGAACCGTCATAAATAGAAAAATTCTTATTGAAACAATAAAGCTCTTCATAAAACCCACCCCATCGTAACAATGCAGACGTCGATAACTTTAATGCCGATAAAAGGCACGATGATTCCGCCCAAACCATAGATCAAAAAATTTCTTTGCAAAATGATATTGGCACCTTGAGGACGATACTTCACACCTCGCAATGCTAAAGGAATGAGGGCTATGATAATCAAAGCATTAAAAATCACAGCACTCAAAACCGCACTTTGCGCAGAATGCAGCTGCATGATATTCAAAGCCCCTAAAGGCCCTTCCCCATTCACCATGTAAAGCCCCGCAAACATCGCCGGAACAATGGCAAAATATTTAGCGATATCGTTAGCAATACTGAAAGTCGTCAGCGCCCCTCGAGTCATTAGCAGTTGCTTTCCGGTTTCCACGATCTCGATCAACTTTGTGGGATTTGAATCCAAGTCCACCATATTCCCCGCTTCGCGCGCAGCTTGCGTCCCTGTATTCATCGCAACCCCCACATCCGCCTGCGCCAAAGCCGGAGCATCGTTGGTGCCATCACCAGTCATCGCGACCAAGTGACCTCGTTCCTGCTCCTCGCGAATACGTTGCAATTTCATTTCTGGAGTGGCCTGAGCGATGTAATCATCGACCCCCGCTTCCGCTGCAATCGCCGCCGCCGTCAAAGGATTATCGCCGGTGACCATCACGGTTCGTATACCCATACGACGAAGCTCCGCAAATCTTTCGCGTATTCCGCCCTTCACGATGTCCTTTAAATGAATCACGCCCAGCACTTTATTATTCTCAGCAACAACAAGCGGAGTTCCGCCTTGCCGAGCAATCCCATCTGCTGCACTCTTCACTGCCATTGGAAAGAAGCCCCCTATGGACTCCACGTACTTTTGGATGGATTCCCCAGCCCCTTTTCTGAGCAAGCGAATTCCTGTGGACGTTTTTAAATCCACACCACTCATACGCGTCTGTGCCGTAAAAGGAATAAATTGGGCTTGATGGGGCTCTAAACTTTGCGCCCGCAAAGAGAATCTTTGTTTTGCAAGAACCACAATAGACCGGCCCTCGGGAGTTTCATCACTAAGCGAGGCCAACTGCGCGGCCTCTGCCAATTCTTCAAGTGCCACTCCCGGAGCCGCCATAAAATCAAAGGCCATACGGTTTCCCAAAGTGATTGTCCCCGTTTTATCTAGCATCAGAACATCGATATCCCCTGCCGCTTCAACAGCGCGGCCACTCTTGGCGACCACATTTTTACGAATCAAACGATCCATCCCGCTGATCCCGATGGCACTCAGCAAACCTCCGATGGTCGTGGGTATTAAACATACCAGAAGCGCTATTAAAATCGGCACCGACACGATGTGAGACAAATCTTGCCCCGCGCTTCGCGCTGAATAATCGGCAAAAAATTTCAAAGTCACCACCGCCAGAACAAACACCAGGGTTAACGAAACCAATAAAATTCCCAGTGCGATCTCGTTGGGTGTCTTCTGTCTTTTTGCCCCTTCCACCAAATTGATCATGCGATCTAAGAAACTATGTCCAGGATCTGCGGTGATACGAATCACGATGCGATCGCTGATCACTCGGGTTCCGCCGGTCACAGCGCTTCGATCTCCACCCGCTTCGCGCACGACGGGGGCAGACTCTCCTGTGATTGCAGATTCATCCACGGTGGCAATACCCTCGGTAATCTCCCCATCTCCGGGTATGATATCTCCGGCTCCGCAGACGACCACGTCGCCCTTTTTTAAAGACAAAGAGACAACGAGCTCCTCTCGCCCCTGGATAATTTTTCGCGCCATCGTGTGAGACCGCGTCTTTTTCATCGCTTCGGCCTGGGCTTTGCCACGTCCCTCTGCCAAAGCCTCCGAAAAGTTCGCAAACAAAACGGTGAACCACAACCACAAGGCCAACTGCAACTCAAAGGTATATGCCACGCCGATGCGGATGTAAGAAACGACGATAAGGCTAACCACTAAAGCTCCGACCCAAGTAATGAACATGACCGGATTCTTCCACTGAACTTGCGGATTTAATTTTTTAAAGCTTTCTAAAAAAGCCTGCTTCAGTATTTTTTTATCGGACAAAGTTGAAATACTCATAATCACTCCTCTTTAGCCTCTCACCATCAGCAGATGCTCTAAGATGGGTCCCAACGACAAAGCCGGGAAGAACGTCAATGCACCGACAATAAATATGACGGCGCAAAGAATGACGGCGAATAAAGACGAATCTGTTTTAAAGGTTCCCGAAGAGGCCGGAGCCATCTTCTTTCCAGCTAAATTACCGGCAACCGCCAGCACTGGAAAGATAATGGCAAAGCGACCTATCAACATCGCCAACCCCAGAGTCACATTGTAAAAGGACGTATTGACGGACAAACTGCCAAAGGCGCTCCCGTTATTTCCAGCGGCAGATGTGTATGCATACAGCACTTCGCTAAGACCATGCGGACCCTGATGTCCAAGTCCAGCCAACCCTTCAGGTGTAATTATCGCCAGCGCACTAAAGATCAAAATAGTCACACAGGGAGCTAAAACACCCACGACAACCCAAATGATTTCCTTGGCTTCAATTTTCTTTCCCAAATATTCAGGAGTTCGTCCCACCATCAAACCCGAGATAAACACGGTTAGAATCACAAACAGCAACATGCCATACATTCCGGCGCCAACGCCTCCGAAAATGACTTCGCCCAACATCATGTTCACCATGGCTATGCCGCCGCTTAATGGTGATAAGGAACTGTGCATGGCGTTGACAGAGCCATTCGATGCCGACGTTGTGAGTACCGACCAAAGGACACTATTAGTAACACCGAAGCGCGTTTCTTTCCCTTCCATCAAGGCACCTTGCCCAATAAAGGGGTTTAATCTGTATTCACTCCAAAGAGATAAAGAGAGCATCACGATCAATATTGCCATCATCGCCGAAAACAACATCCAGCCTTGTCTTCTGGATTGGATCAGCACTCCAAACGTGTAGGTACTGGCCGCAGCTAAAAGAATCAGCGCCATCATTTGCAGAAAGTTACTCCAAGGTGTCGGATTCTCATACGGGTGCGCACTATTCACACCGAAAAAGCCTCCCCCATTTGAACCCAGCTGTTTGATAGCTATTTGCGAAGCCGCAGGACCTTGAGGCAAAATCTGTTGTGCACCCTCCACAGTTGTGGCCGTGACATAGGCATCAAAATTTTGTACGACACCTTGACTGACGAGCAGTAAAGCCATCACAAAAGCAAAAGGTAGCAACATGTGCACGATCGTTCTTGTTAGATCTACCCAAAAATTTCCCAAAGCTGTCATCTGCCGGCGAGACAACCCTCGGGTCAAAACCAGAAAGACGGCCATCCCCGTTGCCGCACTGACAAAGTTCTGCACGCCTAAACCAGCCATCTGCACGAGATAGCTTAAAGTACTTTCGCCTGAGTACGCTTGCCAATTGGTGTTGGTCATGAAGCTGACCGCCGTATTAAAAGCCAAATGCCAAGACGTGTTTGCAATTCCATGAGGATTGAGAGGCAGATACTGTTGAAACATCATCAACAACATCACAAAAATGAAACCGATGACGTTAAAACATAGCAGCGCCCAGGCGTATTGCTTCCAATTCATCTCTTCGTGTTCTTGTATACCTGAAATTCTATAAGTCAGTTTTTCCAGCGGCCGCAGTATCCTGGAAAACCATGTCTGCTCGCCTTGAAAAACTCGCGCCATATAGCCACCCAAAATGGGTGTCATCGCCACCACTGCCATTAAGACCATTAAGATCTGAAAGAAATCAGCAATATTAAAATCCATTGTTAGTCCTTTAGTAATTAACAATGTAAGTCCTCGGGCATTAACAGCGCGTAAATTGTTTCAGGATCGATATAAAGAAAATATAAAAAGTGTTTTTGAATCTTATCTTGCAACAGAAGTCATCACGATCGGATTGGCGAATTGAATCAAGAAAGAAAGAGAAAAAAGAAAAAGTGAATAAAATGGATTTCCGAAGGACGAAAAAAGGCGACAAGAATGTCGCCTTTAAGAAAGAGCACTTAAAATTTCATAAAATATTTTAACCTAGCCAGAATTTCTTTCCGTGATCGTCGCGACCTCGCGAACTTCAGCCCCGGAGGACTGCTTCGGCTGGAGAACTTTCACATTATCCGCTTTCGCAATTTGCTCAGTCGGTTTATTTTCAGAAAAGTTCAACATCACCACACCAAGAATAATCAAACTTGTCGCTAACACTTTTTGTACTGGAAGTGGTTCATTAAACATCCAGAGCCCCACAAAAGCCATCAATGCGGTTCCAACACCCGCCCAGATAGCGTAAACAATACTGATCGGTAAAGACTTCAGCGCCACAGCGAGAGCCACAAAGCAGATTCCATGACAAACTATAGTAAGAATGACTGGAAGCACCTTTGTAAATCCCTCTGAATACTTCATGGTGATTGTGCCCAAAACCTCAAAAACGATTGCCGCTGCCAAATACAAGTATGCATTAGCCATAAGACACCCTGTCGCATCTCGACCCTTTCTTGCGCTATTCAATTTTGTTTTCCCGTGCTCGGGCGATTCCCCGAGAGATCTTTTTTTGATTCAGTCAAAAAAGACTTAAAAATCGAACAGGAGAAAATTCCTGTTGTTGATATATGTAGAATACCACAGGCCCTTTCAAAAAGCTCTCGTGACTCGACCAAAACTTTGTTCTCTAGAGATTTCAACAACTTAGAAAAGAGACACAAAGCTCCTTCAGAACTAAAAATATGTTTATATCCATCAACTTTTGTTTGGATTTTCGTCTCAAAATGGATCACCGAATCGATGCTATGGAGCACTTTAACAAGAACAAGATTTGATCTGCTTATCTGTATTCTAACGCGCCCGCTTGCCGCCACCGTGGCGGCAGTTGCGTCTGTTTACGAGGAGGATGGATGGAATAAGTCCAAGCCCATGGGTGTAATAAGCGCATAGGTGAATAGATCAAAAAGATGCTGAGTTTTGTAGGGATAGTGGGGCAGCAGGAGTTCAGAAAGAAAGAAAGAAAGAAAGAAAGAAAGAAATCAGTATGCAGAAAATAAAAAACCC
>NZ_JTEV01000039.1 GCF_000786105.1 Bdellovibrio sp. ArHS | reverse complement strand
AAAGCCGGTGCGAATAACTTCTCTAAAGCGTTGCAAAAATTCCGTAAGGAAGACCCTACTTTCCGCGTACACCGTGACGAGGAATCCAACGAGACTATCATCTCCGGTATGGGTGAGTTGCACTTAGAGATCTACATCGAACGTATGAAACGTGAGTTCAACTGTGAAGTGATCGTGGGTCAACCACAGGTTGCTTACCGTGAGACAATCTCTCAAGAGGCTGCTTACGATTACACTCACAAAAAACAAACGGGTGGTTCGGGTCAGTACGCGAAGTGTGTGGGTAAAATCCTTCCGCTTCCACCACAAGAAGACGGTTCAACGTTTAAATTCGTTAACAACGTTGTCGGTGGTCGTATCCCTAAAGAATTCATCCCAGCTGTTGAAGAAGGTTTCAAAGAGCAAACTGTTAAAGGTCCTCTTATCGGCTTCCCAATCGTGGGTGTTGAAGTTCACTTGGATGACGGTGCATACCATGACGTCGACTCTTCATACATGGCGTTTAAAATCGCTGGTATGGCGGCTCTTCGTGAGGTTTACCCTCAAGCAAAACCAACTGTTCTTGAGCCTATCATGAAGCTTGAGACGACAGTTCCAGACGAATACCAAGGTGCAGCTGTTGGTCAAATCAACCAACGCCGCGGTACTATCGTAGCTACAACAGCTTTCGAAGGTAACTGTGTGATCGAAGCCGAAGTACCACTAACAGAAATGTTCGGTTACTCTACGGATCTTCGTTCTGCGACTAAAGGTAAAGGTGAGTTCTCTATGGAATTCGCGAAGTACGCTGCTGTACCTCGTAATATCCAAGAAGAGCTTGTTAAAAAATACCAAGCTAAGCGCGCGGCTGAGCAGAAGTAATTGCCGAATTAACTTGGTTCTTTTTGAACTAAAAAGCCCCGTGGAAACACGGGGCTTTTTTTTTGCCTTCTGCGGGCGGCGCGCCATCGCGGCGTCGACAAAGGCCTTCCTTCGCGTCACAGCCCTAAACCCCTCCTAAGCCAAGCCACGATGCTGTCGCGGGCTCTTCGGGGTCGTCTGTGTATCTTTTGACATTGGGGCTGTAGGTTTGCTTTCATAGAGGCATGCAAATTCTTTTGGTTATTTTTTTTGGGATACTGGGAGTTCTAGGTCGCTATGGAGTGGATCGTTGGCTTGCGCCCTCATCGGCGGGGTTCCCCTTAAATACTTTTGCAATCAATCTTACGGGATGTTTTGTGGCTGGGATCATTTACGCCCTTGGCGAACGAGGTGTGATGTCGCAGGCTTTGTTGACGGGGCTTATGGTGGGCTTGTGCGGTGGGTTTACGACGTTCTCGGCCTACTCATTGCAATCCTTGGATTTGCTTTTTAAAGGGAAGGCTTTTCTAAGTCTTTCTTACCTTATTGGCAGCCCTATTCTGGGTGTGCTTTCGGCCTTTGTGGCCGTCATGTTGACTCGACGTTTGATTTAAAAAAAAAGAGGCCGATGTGACATCGACCTCTTTGCTTCACTAAAAATATGATCCTAGATATTTAAAATCTTAAAGTGGCCAACGGTTGCAGAATTCGTTGCTATCAGTAGAGATCACTTTTCCGGTGGATTTTGCCACCACGGTTGTAACGATTGTTGTGCAGGTTTCAGATGCGCTGATATCTTCTTGCACTGTCGTTGTGTAAACAATCACGTCGCCACGGTCTTCTTTTTTTACATGTGTTGTTACCGGATAAGTCTTGCCAGATGGGACCGTGAAGATTTCGCCAGCCATGCCGCCGCCATCGTCGTAGCCACCACCATCGAAGTAACCACCGCCCTCGCCGCGATCATTTCCTTCATAAGTTTCTTCGCGAGGATCAACTTCTTCTTTGCCGCCATCACGGTCGTCGCGATCTTTGGGTGCAGGCTCAGATTTGCCTTTTCCCTTTTTGGCAGAAACAACGTCTTCCACCTGAGACGTAGTAGCTACAGCAGAGTGAGCTGTGAATGAAAGAGCAATAAGTGCTACAAATAATACAGATTTCATGAATAACCCCTTTGATATGCAAACGAGTCTTTAGCACAAAAAAAGGCCCCCGCCATGAGCAGAGGCCTTTCATGTTAAAAATTTCATGTCTGTCGACTATTTAGTCACAGGACTGACTTCATTCAGGAAGTCCATAAAGGCCTGCCATGATCTGCGGTCTGCAGCTTCGTTATAGGCCACGCCTTTTGTAATGTCATTGCCGGCCTCTTTTTGTGTAAAAGCATGCACAGCACCCGAGTACGCGATAAACTGATAGTCCGCCTTTGCGTTATTCATTTCATCCATGAAAGCTTCCACCTCCGGGCGAGGCACATTGGGATCAATCGCTCCATGAAGAACCAAAAGTTTCGGTTTAAGATTCTTTGTCTCCTGCGGTTTCGGAGTTTTTAGGCCACCATGAAAACTCACCGCGCCTTTGATTGGGAAGCCCGCACGAGCGGCCTCCAAAGCACCAGCGCCACCAAAGCAATAACCGATAATCACTATGTTTTTAACATCCACTTTTTTATCTTTTACAATATAGTCCAAAGCGGCTTTGATTCTTTGGCGATAAAGTTTGGTGTCATTACTGCGATAAAGTCCCGCCGTCTTACCCGCCTCTTCGGCGGATGTGGGACGAACCCCTTTTCCATAAATATCAATCGCGAAAGCGACGTAACCTTTTTCCGCCAATTGTTGCGCCCGCATCTTTTCATAGTCCGTCAGGCCCATCCATTGATGGACAATCAAAACGGCAGGACGAGTCGATTTCGCGTCATCGTTATAAGCCAGATGACCTTCTAACGCCGTTTTGCCATCTTTGTATTCCACTGTTTCAGTTTTAATAGCTGCCAACGATGTTGACGTGGCTAATAAATGAAATCCCCATAGAGCAAGTACCGAAGCTATGCCTTTCATTCTCAACTCCTTTTTATGACTAAAGTCTATGAGTCCGCCTTCACAAGGTCAAAAGAGGGCTCTTAAAATTGCGCTGACGCAAAACTGCGTCCTTTGGGGCTCAAACAGGACTGGTTGCAAGTTGCGTTATAGACAGGCGCCTTGCCTCCTGTGCTACACTAAAAGCCTGATGAACCATTACAGGCGTAAGCCCCTTTTCAAATTCAGCTCTGACGATTCTCATCTATGACATTGATTATTATTTTATTTTTCACCACGATTGGTATTTCATTTCTATGCTCTATGCTAGAGGCCGTTCTTTTAACGTCGACCTCTGCGTACATCGGAGTGCTCGTAAAAGAAAACAGACGAAGCGCGAAACTTCTTGAACACCTCAAAGAAAACCTGGACCGCCCTATTTCCGCGATTCTGACTTTAAATACGGTGTCTCATACTTTGGGTTCCGCGGCCATTGCCTATCAGATTCAAATTCAATATGGCGAACATGCGGTCACCGTTGCCTCCTTTGTTCTGACTTTTCTCATTCTGATTCTGTCTGAAATCATTCCCAAGTCCGTCGGTGCCGCGCACTGGAAGTCTTTGCTGCCTTTCGCCGCGTACTCCATTCAGCTTATGATTATTTTGCTTTATCCGCTGGTGATCATGTCGGAATGGCTGGGGCGTTTATTCCAAAGAAGATCCGAGGACCCCGAAGTGACTCGCGAAGAGATTCTTATGACCGCCGAAATGGGCGTCGAAGAAGGAACTCTGAAGGGCAAAGAATCGAATATCATTAAAAATCTTTTGATGTTGGACAAGATTTACGTCTCGGACATTATGACTCCGCGGTCGGTCTTTTTCGCTCTGGAAAAAGATCTGACGGTGGAGGAAGTTTTCAACAAGTATCGTCCGATCCGTTTTTCCCGTATTCCCGTTTATGCCGGAAGTCTTGATAACATCACGGGCATGACCTACCGATATAAAATCCACGAAGCCCTTTCCAACGACCAGCACGACAAAAAAATCGGCGAAATGGTCACACCAATTTCCAGCATTCCCGAACGCATGACAGTGTCACAAGTTTTAGACTTCTTTATTAAAGAAAAAGAGCATGTCGCTTTGGCCGTCGATGAATACGGTATTGTTGCGGGATTAGTCAGTCTTGAAGACGCCGTTGAAACACTGTTGGGTGTTGAGATCGTTGACGAGTTGGACAATGTCGAAGACATGCGAAAATTTGCTTTGGAGCAGTGGCAGCTTCGCAAACAAAAACTCCGCCGGAGTTAAGCATGCTTCTATTCTACATCCCCTGTCCTGACAAAAACACAGCACAGAAAATCGCCCGGACTTTACTGGAAGAAAAACTGGTGGGATGTGCGAACATTGTTTCCGGTATGGAATCGATGTATTGGTGGGAAGGAAAAATAGAGACAAGCTCTGAGCATATCCTGATCTTAAAAGCCTTGAAAACCTCTGACGCACAGGAAAGAATCACAAAACGAGTGATGCAGCTTCATCCTTACGAAGTGCCCTGCGTGATGACTCTCCCCGTCCTGGGAATCAACGACTCCTACAAGAAGTGGCTTGAAGAAAGCATGAAGTAGCCCCTATGATGGCCTAAAACCGCAGGAGCCATCATGACTAAGCAAGAACTTGCCAAGAAGATTTACGACGTTGCTCACTTGACCGGAGAATTCAAACTTCGTTCGGGGCAGATTTCGAACGAATATTTTGATAAGTATCGTTTTGAGGCACAGCCCGCCTTGCTTCGCGAAATCGCAAAACACATGGCTCCGCTCATCCCCGCTGGCACCGAAGTTTTGGCCGGTCTGGAAATGGGCGGCATTCCCATCGCCACCGCTCTTTCTTTGGAAACCGGGCTTCCCTGTGTGTTCGTTAGAAAAGAAGCGAAGGAGTACGGCACCTGTCAGTTTGCCGAAGGCCTGGATATCAAAGGAAAGAATGTCTGTGTGATTGAGGATGTCGTCACGACGGGCGGTCAGGTCGTCCTATCCACGGCGGATCTACGTTCTTTGGGGGCAAAAATCAGCCATGTCCTTTGCGTGATCCACCGCGGACCTGTATTCCCCGAACCTAAACTGACCGAAGTGGGCCTAGCCCTTAGTCCACTCTTCAAGAAATCCGATTTTTAGCCGATATAAAGGACTGGTTTACCTACCAGGAGAATCCGAATGAAAAGGTTTCTATCAGTCCTTACAACGGCCGCCATGGTCCTCTCCTCCGCTAGTGCGCTGGCGGAGTATGATAAGTTTAATTGTGTTACAAATCCATCTTTACAACTCAGTTCCCTTGAGTGCGTGACTTGCGGCATTTCGAAGTATTATGCCGATCAAGGAATTGAACTTAATCCCTCTCATCGATGGATCGCGCTGTTAGGTCTTTTAGTCCGTGAAAACAAACTGACTGAGGATGGTGGGCGCGGCATAGTGCGTGACTCTGACGCGAAAGAAGTCTTCCTTAAGGAAGTTATCAAAAGAGTTCAGGTCTATGGTGTGTGTAGTGAGTTTACCGTGTCTGATATGGGAAGTCGCTCAAAGAACATGCATGACATGACTGCGCAAGACTGGAAAGAGTTCTCAATGTTCATCACAGGAGACAAGGTTCCTTCTGAAGACAGTTACGATGCGCTTGCGAAGAAGTTGGGATTCAAATCGAATTACGGTTTTTGGGGTGGCGGTAACGGCCCTAAGGCAAGTCTTGATTACTTATTTCAAGGCCACTTAGAAGAACTGACTCTTGATGAAAAAAGAGCGTTCTTTAAAGAAAAGTTGAATCAAGCACTTGAGCCGGAATACACAGTGGCCGGAGAGAAAAAAGAGAAAGCGATAGACTTTGTTCGCTCTGGTGATGAGGGTATGGGGCTAAAAAGATGTCTGTCTGAAATTCGAGACAAATATTTCAAAAAGCAAATGTCGGATCAAGAGACTTATAAAATGTGTGGAGTCATCGCTGACTCTTGCAACATTAAAAGAGGGTCCTTAGATCAAAAAGCGGATTTCTGCGCCCACATAGGAATGGGACTTCGCCGGGCCTCTCCAAACCAGCCGCCACCTTTTGGTGGAAGCTCACCACGACAACCACCGCCTCGACCGGCAACATCTGGCAAAGGTATTAACTAAAAAAGCCCGTAAGGGCTTTTTTTATTCACAGTCAATTATGACCGCGCACTTGGCTCGTTTCATTTCTCGTCTCCGTCGAAGAAGTTAGCCCTGGGCGCATCTTTTCGCGATGGCGGCCTTGATGACTTCAAGCTTTTGAGTGGTGCTGGGCAGTTCCCATTGCCATTTGAAATCGCGGCAGTCTTGCCAACTAGGGAAAACCATGTGGCCAAAGTTTTCCGACCCATCGTCGCGCTTTAAACGTTTATAAACGACTTTTTCAATACGCTGGTACGATTTGACGGGAAGAATTTCACGTTGAATCAGGTCAATGACCAGCTCCACCGAAGTGACAAAGCCGATTTGGCCTTCCATAGTCGGATATTTAGAGTCCGCCAGTTTTGAATAAGCCTCTCGGATGTACTGAACCGCGGGAATGTACGGATGCTCTTTCACCATCTGGTTGTAAACAGAAGCATCGAATTGACCGTTGTCGCCGAAATAAATCACCAGTTCGGGACGCTTTTGCACCAGCAATTGACGAATGACTTTTTGCTTCAGTTCCGGGTCTTGAGCAATGCCGGGATTGGTGTGAAGTTTAGTCAGAGGAAAGTTGTTTTCTTCCAAAAATTCAGTGTGCCGTCCTGCCATAAGAATCCTGGGCGCCAGACTGACATAGTGAAACTCGATGTCGTCTCCATAAGCAATTTTCAACTCTTGATACAATTCACTCATACCGGCAAAGCGGCTGTCGTCATCAAAAAAAGAGGTGGCTGCGCGCTTCTTACTTAGTACGTTACTGACTTTAATTGTGTCGTCGATATCTGAAATAACCAGAATCTTTGCCAAGGCGACTTGGGACAAAAGGCTCAAGAAAAGAACAATGCCCGACAGAAGTTTCATACGCGACCCTTTCCATTTAAAGTGGGATGACCGACTAAAAAATAGACAGCAAGCGCCAGCCCGCGGCTCTGAGGGAGCTTAAGATAGGTTTTAAAGCACTTAAATGTCATGCCCTTCCTAAGAAGCAAGGAAGGGACCAGAACAGTTACGACTGAGTCTTACCACCGTGAACCAGATCGACCAGCGAATTAATGGCGTCTTTTAAACCCACGGATTGCTGCGCCAGTGATTCCGCCGATTTCACAGCCTGTTCACTCGTGTGATTGTTTTTCTGAGTGATATCATCAAGGCTCGTCATCGCCACCGTGATGGCCTCAATCCCGCGCGATTGTTCCTGACTGGCGGTCGCAATTTCCGAATTGATCGAGGCGACTTTATTCACATGTTCGATGATCTCGGTTAAAGCAACCTTGCTTGAATGCGCCACCTCGGAACCATGTCTTGATTTGGCGACATTGTCTTTAATAAGATCGCTGATCTCTTTGGCGGAAGAGGCGCTTCGTTGGGCCAAACTTCTGACGGCTTCCGCGACGACAGCAAATCCTTTCCCCTGTTCCCCCGCACGAGCCGCTTCCACAGCGGCATTCAAAGCCAAAAGATTTGTTTGAAAGGCGATGTCATCGATCACGGTCACGATCTCTTCAATGCGCTTGGAACTACCGGCGATTTCTTCCATGGCCGCGATCAATTTAGAAATCTCGCTCTCGCCTTTTTCCGCCGCTGATTTCGCCGAACCCGAAAGCAAGCTGGCTTGCACTCCGTTTTGCGCATTCAACCCGATCGTCGTCGAGATATTCTCGACACTGAAGGTCGTCTGCTGCAAGGACTGGGACTGCACTGAGGTCGCCGCTGATAAAGTTTCAGCCGTTAAAGCCATCCCCTCAGACGCATGCGCGACATTTTCCGCATTCGAAAGAAGATTCTCTGCTATCTTCACCAACGTGCGGGACAGCTTCATTGTGAAACTTTTCACGATAACGAAAATGATCAACAGGGAAAGTAAAATCAAGCCTGACATAAACACAGCCGAACGAATGGCATTGTCAGTGACCACTTCGACCTGTCCTTTGATTTCCGTCAGAATTTGCTCAATCGGTCCATCCAAAAGAAGAACGGCTTTGGCCATAGCCTCGTTAAATCCCCCTAGATCCAGACCGTACTGCCCTTCTGCGGACTTCGCCACGATCGCTTCATAAATCATCGAGATCATTTGCCAGTCTTCATTCTGCTTGAAGGCTTCCAGACTTTGTTTAACCTCGGGGGAGATATCTAAAAGCGGGTTTTCGATATTGCCGACAATCCCATTATAAAGCTTTTCCATCTTGCCGACGTTGCTCGTGCTTAAGGGGGCGTTGGCCAGAAGAATTGGTAGCAACATGGATTGTAAGCGTGCCCCGGATTCCCGCGACTGCTCCAAAATGTTGATATTAATCAGATTTGATTGTACGTGCGCCAAAGAGATTTGTCGGGCGACCAGGATTTCAAAATGCAGAAGGCGTGAAATCAGATCATCGTAGACTTCAAAAATCTCTCCGGAAATTTCCGTATCCACAGCTTTGCGCACTTCCAGAAGTCGGGTGCTAAATTCCTTTTGCGACTCTTTCACTTCCGGCGGTAAAGAGCTGTTCGCTAAAAAGTTTTGAAAATCGGCAGTGACCACGTCGACATTCTTTCGTTTTTCCTGGATCTGTTCGATAGTTTCGGCGCCGATAAGAATAGAACCGACACCGGCACGTTCGGATTGCAGTTCTTTAACTAATTTGGCGGTGGTGGAAAAAAGGTTGGTGATCACCAGCGTGTTATTGGCTTCTTGATATCCACGCCAATTGTTCCAAATATAGAATCCGCTTAAGGCCACAAAAGCGAATAAAGGAATGGTGATAAGAACGGCAATCTTCGTCTCTAAGCTGACCTTCATGTGCATACTCCCGTAATTACACCCAGTTTTTCGGTCAATCCTTTGGGCTCATGAAGAGCTTCATTGGTTATTTTAATAAATCCACCCTCGGCTGTGATGGAAGTAATAGAAAATCCGCCGATAAATCTAAAGTTCGAAAACTCACCTTCAAGAGGAGACTCAATCGATGAAGCCACAACTTCAAGCTATTTCCACCTTAGCCCTGGTCTTGTTCTGCTCAAGCATCAGCTACGCGGACCTTCCCCCTTCGACGCCAGCACGTATTGAAGCCGGGAAAGCCCTTTATCAAAAAAACTGTCTGGCTTGCCACGGCGAAAAGGGTGACGGGTCTGGGCCTGCGGGCAAAATGATGAAGCCCAAACCCCGCGATTTCAGACATGCTACTTTTGTGAATGGCGATAAGCCCGAAAATATCTTCAAAACCATTGCGGACGGAGTTCCCGGTACAGCTATGGCCCCATTTAAGGCTTTAAGCGAGGAAGAGCGCGCTTCTATCACGTATTATGTTTTGTTTTTGAAAAACGGAAAATAAAAAAGGCGGGTTTCCCCGCCTTATTTTTCGCCAACAACGTAAGCAATCCAGCTTTGACAAGACTCCCCGTGATCGACACGGGTGAAATTTCCGTCTCCGGAGCCGTCTTTGGCGGTTCCTTCCCAATAGACATGGGTCTTTCTAAAACCCGCTTCCATCATGATGTCGCGAATTTCAGGAATCGACCAGATTCTCCAGTCATAAGTGAAAACCTGCTCAATCTTTTTTCCACCCACGCGAAAATGAATGTGAAAAAGAGCTTCGTTGGTCACAGGATCAAAATTGGTCTGATCCCAGTAATAAGTGAATCCGTCATGCTTAATCATGTCTTCGATAGCATCATAACATTGGCTGCCACCAAAAATATCCACTAGAAACATTCCGTCCTTATTCAATGTTTTCAGTACACTGGTGAAGTATTTTTTAATGACTTCACGTTGCTTGAAACAGAAGTAAGAAAAGTTCATCGCGGCGACGACATCGGCCTTGGGCAAGTTGGGATCAAGAACATTGCCTTCGATCAGCTTCATACGACGCTGCTGTTCCGGACGAAGTTTCACCAGGTAATTCTGACGACCATAGGCCATCGGTTCGGGATCAAGATCAATGCCGATCGATTCGTGACGAGGATTTAGTTTAATCCACTCTGTCGACAAGGCGAAGGTGCCACAGAAGTCTTCACGGAAGGTCCGAGGGCTCTTGCCTTTCAACTCTTTGTAAGTGTCGCGAATAAAAACCACATCGTTTTCGGCGGATTGAACCGCCTTGCGATAAAGTTCGTATTTATCGAAGTGAACCTTAGAGTTTTTTTTGTTCACACGACGGCGAACCTTTTTCTTATGCGACAGATCCATTTTTGCCATTAGGGTACTTCCGCCACGACTTCACGAATCGCCGTTTCAATGTCATTCAATTGAGGAACAGAGTTCTTCTCTAGATTGGGATGCAGACCAATACCTGGCAGGTTTTTCCCGGCCAACACACGAGGACGCGCCATTAATTGATAGAACAACTCTTGTGTCGCACGGTAAGCCAAGTGCTCGCCGAAGTTTGTGACCTCAGTGTCTTCATTCACGAACAAAACACGTCCTGTTTTTTCAATCGAGGACTTAATCATCTGCCAGTCGTAAGGATAAATAGAACGAAGATCGATCACCTCTACAGAGATGCCTTCGCCCGCAAGTTTAAGAGCCACTTCATCACAGAGGTGAACCATGCGACTGTAGGTAACCACAGTGATATGTTCCCCTGCATGAGTGATTTTACCTTTGCCGATGGGAACGATGTACTCTTCCAAATCTGGCCAACGAGGTTTCCAGCCTTCTGCATTTTGCACCGGCTTATCAATCATCGCTTTTAATTCTTTTTCATCAGCAGGTTCGCCCGGGATCAACTCGTCGCCCTTATGGCGCATCAAAGCTTTTGATTTAAGATACAAAACTGGATTCGGATCTTTGATTGCCGCTAGCATCAAGCCATAAGCGTCCAAAGGATTTGAAGGCATCACGATTTTCCAACCCGGAAGGCGAGACGCCCACGCATCAAACGAGTGCGAGTGGTAAACAGATCCAAAGATCCCCGCGCCCACCGGAGTCATCACAACCATCGGCAACTGCACTTGCCCGTTCGTACACCACAAGGTGTTCCCGGCAATTTTCAACAGGTCGATCGTATTGAAGATGTAGTCCGCAAATTGGATCTCGGCGACGCACTTGTCGCCACCCATTGCGATGCCCATTGCCATGCCGATGATACCACGCTCATCCAACGGTGAGTTCCACGCTGTCTTAAGACCTTGCGTCGCCGTAAACACACCACCTAACGGCGCGCCCACGTCCTGTCCAAAAATATCTTTTACGCCCAGATTTGTTTCACCATAGTGAAGGGCCATTCTGATAGCTTGTGCTACGCTTGCCATTAGAATTTTCTCCAGTCTGCATTTTCGCTATCAACGTAAACGTTTTCCCAAACAGATTCAGGCGTCGGTACGGGTTCAGTACGAGCCTGCTCTTGCGCGGCCACACCTTCAGCCTCATAGATTTCCCAGATTTTCTTCGCCGCTTTTTCCGACAAAATGCCCGCATCGATCAACCGATTTTCAAATGTGAAAACCGGATCAACCAAGTGCGCTTTTTTGTTGGCACCGTCTGCAGAAGAGTGACCATAAAGACGACTGACATGAGCTTCAATGAATGAAGGATTTCCAGTCTTGCGGATGTACTCCATCTCTTCTTGGAGTGCCAAATATGTTTCCACAGGGTCATTGCCGTTAATTACACGAGCGCGAATATTGAACGCCTTCGCACGATCCGCAATATGCGTTTCGCCGTGCTGACCTTCAAACGGAGTCGAAATACCGAATTTATTATTTTGAACTGTGATAAGAACCGGTAGCTCTTGTCCCTTACGAGAAGCCAGGATCAACGCCGATGCAAAATCACCTTCTGCCGTTCCCGCGTCACCACCCGTCACGATCGAAAGCGCCTTTTTACCAAAACGCTTCTGCACGTGCGCCGTCCCGCAAGCCAAGGGATACTGAACTTCGATAGGAGAAGTCACAGGAGCCACGTTCCATTGAGGGAAGCAATAGTGATTGGCAAAGTTACGGCCTCCAGTCGAAGGGTCTGTCGCACGATTCATAATCAAACGAATCGAATCGACCATATTCATCCCCAATGCAACCATCGTTGGTGTGCAACGATAGTGCAGATGGAACCAGTCATAAGCAGGCCCCTGGCCTTTGCGAGCCAACAAACCCAGTGGTACGCCAAAAGCTTCCTCACCAGGACCGCCGATCCAGAAATAAGCCTCACCCGCTTTGTAGATCTTAATCAAACGCTCTTCAAGAACGCGCGATTTCACCATCAAATCATGAATACGCAGTAAAAGATCTTCCGACAACCCACCAAAGTTATCCGCTTTGGCCGATGCCTTCTTGGAAGTCTTCACAGCCGTCTTAGCCGCCGCCTTCGCAGGCTTTTTGGCCGCGGACTTACGGCCCGCTTTCACAGTGGTCTTTTTAGACATGAACTACCCCTTAAAATAGGTCCTCAATTGCCGCTTTATCTAAGCGAAAAGAGACGCTTTTGTCACGGCCAAAGAACCCCCAAAAAAACCTGAAAACCAATTAAACCGCCTTCCCCTGCCTAAAAAACAAGAAAATGCCCCATTCCAACATCAACCCCGCGCCAGCCGGGCACTAAAAGTGCGGCCTTCGGTGGCACCACGAAGGCGCGAACCGAGCTCTGCACTGATCCTTAAAGCCGTCGCTCGCAGCCCAAAGCAAAAAAAAAGCCCAGAATTTCTTCTGGGCTTAACAACAACGAACGTGGAACGAAGCTACTTGGCGCTGGCTTGTTTGGGAGCCACAAGAGTTTTTCCCTCCTGCAACTGGATCAAATCAAGAAGTACATTTTCAGCTTCCTGAATATCAGGGCGCTTCAGGTACTCTTCATTTTTCTTAGCCTTACTAGCAGTCTTTTTCGCTTTTTCTTTTTTATCTTTTTCGTTTTTATCTTTCAGCACTTCGCTCACACGGATTAATTTTCCGCGCGCTTTGGCTTTGTTCAACTCATCCACGATTTTTTTGAATTCATCGTTTTTGGCAACACGGTCTGAAGATCTTTCCTTCAACGACTTGATCCATTCAGACTTCAGCTCTTTCCAAGCTCCAGGGCCTTCTTTGACGTAAGCATCAGGAGACAAGAAAGAATCGATCGTCTTAGGAGGCAAAGAATAATCCATGTATTTTTCGCCGATATCATCCGTACTGAATGGACCTGGAAGAACCACGTCCGCATCCACACCGCGATGCTGTGTCGACTTGCCGCCCGGGATGAAGAACATTCCCACGGTGACTTTGATCGCGCCTAAGTTATTCGGAATTGGCAATACAGATTGCACGGATCCTTTTCCGTAAGTGTGGTCGCCGCCGACAATGACAGCACGTTTATAGTCCTGCAACGTTCCCGACACGATCTCAGAAGCAGAAGCTGAAATACGACTTGTCAGAACCACCAAAGGCCCCGCCCAGTCGACTGCAGGATCTGTGTCACGCAAAGCAGACTCTGCCCGACCTTCATTCTTTGAAGACTGTTTTACGACATTGCCTGTTTGGAAGAACAGACCCGCGATCTTCACCGCATCTTCCAAAGATCCCCCACCGTTATTGGAAAGATCCAGAACAAGTCCATCCACTTTTTTCTCGTTAGCTTCTTTGATCAGCTTTTTCATATCGGCCGCTGACGAGCGACCACCGCGACGAGAGTCCGCATAGAAAGATGGGAAGTTGATGATTCCCAATTTCTTTTTTTGACCATTGATTTCTTTGTCTTGATAGATAATCGACGCGGCTTCGTCTTCCAAATTTACTTTTTCACGAGTCAAAGTTACATCGAAGCGATTCTTGGCATCACCGGATTTACGCAGGATCGTCAAACGAACCTTCGTACCCTTGTTACCACGGATTTTTTTGACAACATCTTTCAAATCCATGTCGATCACGTTTTCCATCGGCCCTTTTTCCTGACCGACGGCGATGATTTTATCCTGAGGCTCAATCAGGCCCGACTTCGCCGCGGCTCCGCCTGGAACCAATTGTTCAACAACGGTGAAGCCATCTTGCGACGAAAGTGTCGCGCCGATACCTTCCAACGAAAGACGCATTTGAATTTCGAAGTCTTCAAGGACATCGCGCGAGAAGAAACTGGAATGAGGATCCAAAGCTCGGGCAAAAGAGTCCAGATAACCCGAGAACAAATCATCCAATGAAGTTTCTTGAGTTCTCTTCACAGCGCGCTCATAGTTCTTAGCGACGTTCTTCTTTGCTTCTTCAAGCTTCATGTCCGTCGCCAGGTAGTTGCCGATTTGGAACTGGATATATTTTTTCAAATATTCGTTAGCTTCAGCAGAGTCCTTAGGCCAAGGCTTTTTATCAGGATCAAAAGTAAATTCCGTTTGTGCTTCGAATTTAAAATCTTTGCCCAAGTATTTCTTCGCGAACTCAGCTCGGTCTTGGACTCTTTGCAAAACGATTTTTTGTGTGGCTTCAAGAAAAGAACAATCGCGGTTTTTAGTTTTATCAAAAACATTGCCGGCTGTTTTTTTGATAGAGTCCACATCAGCCTGAGTCAGATATATTTTTGAAGGATCCAAACGTTTCAGATATTGATCCATCACCCGCACTTGCAATTCTGTATCGCGGTTAGAGTACTTCACATGATTTGCCAAGAAACCTTGTTCGATCACGGTGAGATAACGGCACTCTAAGCCCTCTTTAAGCTGCGCGGAAGCTAAAGAGGAAACGGCTAAAGAGCCGGCAATAATGAAACCTTTAACGCCATTTGAGAATGAACTCATGCTGATCCTTCCATGAGGCTTCTCCTAAGGAAGCCCAACTGATTTCACTAGATTATCAAAGATTTAGAAGGAGGCATGCAATTTATGAAGCACGTTATAAATTAGGACTTGTTCGAAATTTTTAAGACTTTTGTCGATCTTCTTCGAAGAACGACAGTTGTGAGAGGTTCTCCACTTTTTCACCGCGTAGGCCGCCCATTTTAACCTCGTGTTTCACGAAGTTGCCGTGCTGAGTTTCGATGAGAAAGAAGGACATCTCTGGAAACCTCGCCTTAAGTCGAGTCATCTCTTCGGCAATAAGCTGAATATTCTTAGGATCATCATCGGACATTCCAAAACGATGATGGGGATTGTAACCATAAGTTGAAATCGCCATTTCAACGCTCGCACGAATGGCGCGTTGTTTAAGCTCTGCGGTGCCTTCTTTCAACTCGGAATCGCCCAATAAGGCGCGGGTCTCTTTGTGACTGACCGGATAGACGCTCAAGTAATTGGGTTCCAAAGGCAGAAGTTTGTTCTGAACAAAGACGCGGATGCCCTCTTTCAGCGTCTCGGGATGATGACCACGAGCCGTGATGACCGACAAAGGACGTTGATTAAACGTCGCATGATAGAAACATTCCCAAGAAGGCCCCTTCCATTGAAAATCTGGAAAACCCAGCGCCTCAGCAACATCTTGAACGAAAATCTGTTTTTTACCCTGAAGTTTTTCGAGGTCTTCAATGTGGTGATCGCGAAAATTGCGGAATGTCCCGGTGACATCGCAAAAATCTATTTCATAGTCACCATAAAGACCGGATTTTCCGATGGTCTGATGATATTGAGCAAAGTCTCCGCTGGAAATTTTAACTTCACTGCGATCCGCTTTATGAAAAAGGATCAGCGGCGTGGTCAAAAAGGCAATATTGTCGTCGAAGTCGAAGAAATAGAAGCTGCGACCGCCCAGATGAAAGTTTCTGTCCTTCTCTGGTGCCCGGTTGATACCCAGCTCTAATTGTCCCTTCAGGGGACTGTTACTCATACAAACTCCAACGCATAGACCGAATAACGTGGAGCAAATTTAGCAAAGAATCCCCCTCGCGAAAAGGGGGATGAACAAATTACTTTTTTGACTTGCGAGTGACTACTTTTTTGACACCCAACGCCTGCGCTTTTTCTTTCGCCGTCTCGGCTTGTTTTAAGGACTTTTTAGGAGCTGCTTTGGGAGCTGCGGATTTGGCCGCCGCTTTTCCTTTTGCTTTCGCCTTGCCTTTGCCCTTGGCCGGGCCTCCTTTTTCGTTAATCAGAGCAACGGCTTGCTCCAAAGTCACGGTGTCCGGAGTTGTTCCTTCAGGCAAAGACACATTCACCTTACCGCATTTGATGTAAGGTCCATAAGGTCCGTTGTAAACCTGAATAGCATCGCCGGAATCAGGATAAGCGCCCAACTCTTTCAAAGGTGCGGCCTTGCCACGACCTTTTTTAGGTTGGCTTAACATCTCAAGAGCGCGCTCTAAAGTGATCGTAAAAATACTTTCGCCCTTCGGAATGGAACGATAATCCCCGTCATGCACAATGAACGGACCAAAACGTCCCAAGCCCGCCTTGATTTCTTTGCCGGTGCCAGGGTGCGACCCCAAAAGCTTCGGCAAAGACAAAAGATCCAAAGCCATTTGCAAGTCCACTTGTTCTGGCTGCGTGTTGGGCGGCAATGAGGCCCGCTTCGGTTTATCGTCATCCGGAGTCACGTCCCCCAGTTGCACATAAGGACCATAACGACCATTCAAAACATAAATAGGCAAACCTGATTTGGGATCTTTTCCCAAGGCATCCGCACCATTGATTTTCTGGTCGATCAGTTTTTCGGCAATTTCCGGAGTGATATCGGCAGGCGACTCATTGTCAGGCAACGACGCGCTGACATCTTCACCATCCCGCTTAGTCGTGACATAAGCGCCATAGCGTCCGACGTGGAATTTGTATTTATCCATTCCCTCCAACGTCATGGTGCGGGCCTCGTCAGGATTGATTTTTTCTTCCTGAGTATCCACCCGCGCACGCAAACCTTTCGGGCCTTTATAAATGGACGCTAAATATTTTTCCCAATCCAAATCACCATCAGCGATAGTATCAAGGCTTTGCTCCATTTCCGAGGTGAATCCTAAATCCACGTACTCGGAAAGATAACTGCTAAGCAATTTCGACACAATCATCGCGGTAAAGGTTGGAATTAAGGCTGTGCCGTTTTTGCGAACATAACCACGATCAATGATGGTTCCAATAACGGAAGCGTAAGTGGACGGACGACCGATCCCTTCTTTTTCCATCGTTTGAACCAAGCTGGCCTCGGTATAACGAGCCGGCGGTTTGGTTTCATGAGACGTCGGATCTAATTTCGCGCACTTCACGGCATCTTTGACTTTCAAAGCAGGCAAGCGCACTTCGCGTTCCGCCAAATCTGCTTCAGGATCATCACTGCCTTCCACGTAAGCGCGCAGAAAGCCGGCAAATTCAATAGTCATTCCCGAAGCTCCGAAAAGAGCGTCGCCGACTTGAATTTTCGCACTGACTTGCTTTTGACGAGCATCCACCATCTGTGAAGCGATGGTTCTTTTCCAGATCAAATCATAAAGACGGAATTGCGTGCCCGTCAGGCCTGTTTCATCCGGATCCATGAACTGATTTCCTGCAGGACGAATCGCTTCGTGGGCCTCTTGCGCGCCCTTGACCTTTTTAGCTGCATAAGTGCGCGGCTGCGGAGGCAAGTATTCTTTTCCGTACTTACTGCCGATAGAATCGCGCGATGCCGTGATGGCTTCGTTGGACAAGAATGTCGAGTCCGTACGCATGTAAGTGATGAAACCTTGCTCGTAAAGTTTTTGCGCAACCTGCATGGTTTCACGGGAACTCAAGCCTAGTTTTCTATTGGCCTCTTGTTGCAAAGTCGACGTGATAAACGGAGGCGCGGGCTTTCTGAATGTCGGTTTTTCTTCGACATCCGTGACATTCCAAGCCCCAGCTTTCAAATCCGCCGATAACTTCGCAGCCAATTTTTCGTCTAAAACAAGGACGTCTTTTCCCGCCGTCAGTTGACCGGTCAAACCATCAAAGTCTTTCCCCGTCGCCACTCTTTGGTTTTTGTACTGCTGAAGGCGCGATTCAAAATTGACACCGTCCTTGGAAAGTTCGGCTAGAACGCCCCAATAAGAAGACTTTTTAAAGCGGATGCGCTCTAATTCTCTTTCAACGATCAAACGCACGGCCACAGACTGTACACGACCCGCGGAAAGGCCATAGGCCACTTTCTTCCAGAGAAGCGGAGAAATTGTATACCCCACCAAACGATCCAAAATACGACGAGCTTCTTGGGCTCGAACAAGATTCAGGTCGATTTCGCGTGTGTCTTTTAACGCTTTTTGAATCGCCTCTTTGGTGATCTCATGGAACACCATTCGTTTGGTTGGAACTTTGGGTTTTAAGACCTCAAGCAAATGCCAGCTGATCGATTCCCCTTCGCGGTCCTCATCCGTCGCCAGATACAGCTCAGAAGCATCTTCTAATTTATCTTTAAGGTTCTTTACGACTTTAGTCTTGTCCTTAGGAACGCAGTACAAAGGCTCAAAGTTTTTGTCGACGTTCACGCCGAGCTGCGCCCACTTTTCTTTTTTTACTTTTTCTGGAATATCTTTCGCTGACTGTGGCAAATCACGGATATGCCCCATGCAGGACTCAACCACGTAATCTTTCCCGAGGAATTTGCGAATGGTTTTGGCTTTCGTCGGCGACTCGACAACGACCAGCTTAATGCCATCAGATGCTTCACTTTTTTTGGCCATGCTTTAATTCCTAAGGGCTCATCCAAAGTCGAGAGATAACGACTCTTGCAGCCCGACCTATATATATAGACAAAAAATGAAGGCGATTGCTTTCAGGTGCAAGTCTAATTTTTGACAAGCCATACCAAAGGTACCTGCTTCCCTTTGTTTAAAAAAGGAACCAGGTTGATAATTTATGCATGCAAAACGTCTCTAAGTTTTCCGAACGACTCCAATTTCTTCTAACTGATATCGATGACACCCTGACCGATGAAGGTCATTTGGGTCCTGAAGCGTACTCGGCTTTGTGGCAGCTACACGAGGCCGGCGTTCATGTGATTCCCGTAACAGGTCGTCCGGCCGGTTGGTGCGAGATGATTGCCAGAGTCTGGCCCGTCAGTGGAATTGTCGGTGAAAATGGCGGATTCTATTTTCGCTATCACGGAAAGAAAATGCAGCGCCATTTTTTCTTCGATGAAAAAACTCAGGCAGAAAACCGCCAGAAGCTAAACTCCCTTGAAAAAGAAATTCTAGAAAAGGTCCCGGGCTGCGATCTGGCAAGCGATCAATTTTGCCGTCTGATGGATTTGGCGATCGATTTCTGTGAAGATGTTCCCGCCCTGCCGCGCACGGAAGTGCAAAAGATTGTTGATATCTTTCATAAGCATGGCGCCCAAGCCAAAGTCAGCTCCATTCATGTCAACGGCTGGTTCGGCAGCTATGACAAACTGACAATGTCTTTAAAATTTCTGGAAAAAGAATTTTCTATAAGCTCTGACGAGGCGAAGAAAGTTTGCGGATTCAGTGGGGATTCCCCTAACGACGAGCCGATGTTTGCCTATTTTCCCAACAGCTTCGCCGTCGCAAACATTCAAAACTTCATTGACCAAATTAAAAACAAACCGACTTATGTTTCGCAACAACGCGGCGGAATGGGCTTCACTGAAATCGCCGCTGCGATTCTTAAACACCGATAGTTTCGCTGGGGCATTTCCGCAAATTCCATTAAGGAGATCTGCCCCCTTTCTTTCACCAACTATAACTGCGCCACTTTAAAGCGGCTCCTCTTTTGCACCCCTTCCAACGGAATGAGGTAGAGAAGGAGGAGCACATGCCACAGCGCAGATCTCACCAGGACAATTATTCGCGCCAGCAAGGATCTCACGGCAGTGAAAGATACCACGGGACCCACCGTCTTCAACGCGACGAGAGCCCTCGCCATCGATCTCGTCCTGTTTCAAACTACAGCGAAGGAAATCATGGCTCGGGCTACCGTGACGAAGAAGACGAGCGCCGTTCGCGACGCGATCGTCATCAGAACTCTGACAATGCCGATGAAAGCATGAATCGCGATTACAATCGTGGGCGCAGACGAGAAACTCGCCGAAGCGAATATCTTAACGAACCTCAAAATATTTCTGATTGGGCGCCCCAGGATCGCTACAACGAAATCTGTCAGGATCGTTTTCGGGAGTGTCATTCAGATCACCACTATCCGCATATGGGCGCCGGGCACCAAAGAAACTTTGAATATCATCACAACGAAAATAATACGGAAGAGCGCTTTCAGGAAGATTTGCGCCGCGGCCGTCACTACAAAGAATATTGAGGAAAAAATCATGAAAAACACTTCCCGCACCATTGCTAAATATGTGGGTTTGGGACTTCTGGGCTATCTGGCCTATGACACGATTAAAGGCGCTCTTCGCCGCTTCAGCCTAGAAGGCAAAGTGGTGTTGATCTCTGGTGGATCGCGAGGCCTGGGATTCGTGCTTGCAAACCAACTTGTCGAAAACGGAGCCTCGGTGTGCCTGCTGGCGCGAAATGAAGAGGAACTGAAAAAAGCGCAAAATCTGATTCAGTTCAATCACCCCCATGCCCAAGTTATTTTTCAAGTCTGTGATTCCGCGAAGCCCGAGCAAGCTAAGAAGGCTGTGCGCTTTTGCATGGATCACTTTAAAAGACTGGATGTCGTCATCAATAATGCCGGAGTCATTTCTGTCATGCCCTATGTGAACGCCACAGAGCAAGAGTTCCGCGATTCTTTAGACGTTCATTTTTGGGCGCCCTTTAACATCATTGAGGCGGCTCGCCCTTACCTGATAAAAGAGGGCGGTCGTATCGTAAATATTAGCTCTATCGGTGGCAGAATGGCCGTTCCGCATCTGGCCCCGTACTGCGCGGGAAAATTTGCTTTAGCTGGATACTCGCAGACTTTGCGTGCTGAGCTAATGAAAGACAATATCTATGTGACCACCGTTTTTCCCGGATTGATGCGCACGGGTTCGCAAGGACATGCTGAGTTCAAAGGTCAGCACGAAAATGAATTCGCCTGGTTTTCGATTGCGGGTTCCATGCCTCTTTTAACGGTCAGTGCCGAATCCGCCGCCCGACAAATCATTCGCGCGATGAAGTATGGCAAGGCCGAGTTGACTATCTCATTGCCCGCGAAGCTCGCGATCGGCTTTCAGCATCTGTTCCCGGAGATTCATGCCGATCTTCTTGCCTTGACGAACAGTCTTCTGCCCACACCCAGTATTGAAAACACCAAGAAATTGGGAATGGACTCTCACTCGACCCTGTCCCCGTCCGTAGCAACTCGATTATCCGAAGATGCGGCTCGCAGAAATAATGAACAAAGGTTCTAGGCACCGTCTAGAACCTTTGAGAAATTAAATTCGATCTTTCAATTCATTCACCTTATCGTGATGGGCGCAATGAGCACAGCAATAGATCTTGCCTTGCGCTTCCATCCCGTGACCGATAATGCGGGTACGACAGTGCTCGCATCGGGGTGCCAAAATATTAATGGCGCACTCGAAGCTATCAAACACGTGCTCTTCATCCCCGATCGTGACCCGAAAGGCCTTATCATAGACATTGCCACAGTTTTCACAAGTTCCCATTGAGAGCCTCCTTGCTTATTCTTCAAAACTACCATGCCCGGGAAAAGGGACGGAGCTGTATTTGCTCAGTGGACTTTCCGCTTGCGACTCTGTTAACGAGCGAATAAGTTTATGTTTGCAAAGGAAACAGAAATGACAAGTCGACTTTTAGTAGCTCTTTTTCTTACAGCACTGTCTGCATGCTCCGGCAAAGGTCTTCTGGGGCTGGCTGAAAAACCAGAAGCAAAACTGCAAAGTGTCTATGCGAAAGATACAAACTTGTCGGGCACCACCTTGGTTTTTGTCGTGAATGTGCAAAATCCGAATCGCTTTGCTATTGAAGTTGAAGAGGTGGCCTACAAAGTTTATATCGGCGACAAACAACTGACCACTGCAAAAACAAATTCGGCTATCAAGATCCCCGCAGCTCAGGACGCGAATATAGAGCTGCCCCTGCCCGTCAAATACGGTGATTTGATGGGACACCTGGGATCTATTCTGACTCAAGGAGAACTTCCGTATAAGATCGAAGGGGACGCGAAATTTTCTTTCGCCACCATCCCCTTCACAAAAGAAGGAAAAGTCGAGCTTCGATAAGGCCTACGCCCCTGCGAAGCTCAGGCTTTTAACCAAAACATCGGGACAAATACGCGAACTGCCGGGCTTGTTATATTCATTTCCCAGCTCTTCAATATCACGCAGAAGCTCCAAAACGTTTCCGGACATCACGAACTGATCGATGGCTCCGACACGCTTGCCATTTTCATACAAAAAACCTTCCGCAGGCATCGAGAAATCGCCCGTGGATTCTTTAAAGCCCGCATGCAGTCCGCCTGAAAACTCTTTAAGATGCACAACCTTGTCGTAAGAGCTCAAAAGTTCCTGCAACGACTTCGTGCCTTTGGCGACGATCAAGTTGGTCGGCGCAATAGAAGATTGCGAAGCCGGACTGCGACTGGCGTTCGCTGTATGCGGCAAGTTCATTTTTTTGGAGTATTCTAAATTTGTCAGGAAGTTTTTAAGAATTCCTTTTTCCAAAAGGACCGTCTTCTGCGAAGCCGCTCCTTCATCATCAAAAGGTCTGACCGCCGAACCACGAAGTTCGAAGGGGTCATCCACCAACTGAAACTTATCGCTAGCAATTTTTTGTCCCAGCTTTCCGGCAAACAAAGATTTACCTTCGTGAACCTCTTTCGCGGAAAAATAGTCGTTAATCATGGCAAGAATCATCGGAAACTGAGTGCGATCAATAACGACGGCATATTTTCCGGTTGGTAGTTTCTGTGCTCCCAAGCGGTCCACCGCGTTCTGCACGCCTTCCCGCACAACCTCATCCACGTTGATGTCGGAAAACTTACGCGCGAAGAATCCCTCACCGCCCATTTTTGAAGACTCGCCCTCTTTGGCAAGGGCATATGCGTAACCCGAGTAGTAAGTTTGTTTAAACTCCTGATCCAAACCTTCTGAATTTAGAATACGTTTAAAACTGATGGACGAATCAAAATTTGAATAAGGCACCGACTGCACGCGCGCATCTTTATCAAGGCACTTTTCTTCCAGCAGCCTTGCGATCTCCATCTGCTTGTCCATTTCAATATTTTCAGGATTAAAAAGATTCATCGCTTGAAACGCCGAGGGTTTAGCCAAGGGCACTTCAAAGCCTTCCCCCTTTTGCACAGTCTTCGCATTATTCAGGGCTTCGCGGTAAGTTCTTAACAAAGATTCTTCCGAAAGATTTTCCGTATAGGCATAACCTTGATTTCCACCCAAAATCACACGAAAGCCAGCCATCTGTGATTGTGTCGACTCAAAGGCATCCAGTTTCTTTTTTTGATAACCGATACTTAAACTTTCCCCGCCGGAAAGAAGCATTTCAACTTTCGCTCCATCCAAACGTGCTTGTTGCGCAATTTTTTCGAAGTTTGTTTTAATGGTATCCATTATTTCGCTCTCCCCCCAACCATCAGGCTGGAAACAAGAATTTGCGGCTGACCCACGGCCGCCGGGATAGATCCGCTGACAGATCCGCACATACCACGGGCCAGTTTCAAATCATCAGAAACTTTTGTGATCTTTCCAAGAGTGTCGATCCCTCGACCGATCAAACAAGCACCTTTTACAGGTTCTTCAATGCGGCCATTGCGAATAATGTAAGCTTCACCCACCTGGAAGTTGTAATCGCCTGTTCCCGGATTGACCGAGCCACCACCCATCTTTTTCGCATATAAGCCGTAGTCCACATCACGGATCATGTCTTCAAACTTATCCTTACCTGCGGCGATGTAGGTGTTTCGCATGCGCGAGGCGGGAGCGAATTTGTAGGATTGGCGACGACCACTGCCCGTGGCCGCATATCCCGTCTGGCGAGCACCCATTTCATCGACGATGTAAGACTTCAAAACACCGTTTTCAATCAACGTCGTTTTTTTAGTTTTATTGCCTTCATCGTCAAGATTCAGCGAGCCCCAACCGTTCTCAATAGTACCGTCGTCAATCGCTGTCACGCTTTCGTGGGCTATTTTCTGTCCCAGCTTTCCACAAAACACAGAAGCGTCTTTGGCAACACTGGTCGTTTCCAATCCATGTCCACAAGCCTCATGAAAAATCACGCCGCCGAAGGCGTTGTCTATCACCACGGGCATTTCACCGGCAGGAGCATAGGCTGCCGTCGTCAACATCATGGCACGATCCACGGCCATTTCCGCTAAAGACTTCAAGTCGATCTGGTCGTAGATTTCCGAGGTGCCCATATGACCCTCATCTTCCGAGGCGCTTTCTTTCACACCATTCGACTCAACAAAACTTTCCATACGAAGACGCGTATAAGCGCGCTCATCATAAGCCATCAAACCACGAGAATTGGCGATTTGAATTTTCTGAAACTTTTCGTTTAAACCGGCCTCGACTTGCGTCACAGCCGAGCTACGAGCACGAGAGTACTGATCCACGGAATTCAACCATTGAAGTTTTTTTGCGCGATCCATTTCCCACGGCTTTTCGCCATAGGTGTGGATGGAATCAAAAGGAACCTGCATCAGCGGCATTGATTTTTTAGCGTCCCCTTGCCCGCGGCTCTTCGCTGCATTCAGCGCCGCTTTGACTAGGCCTTCTTCAGAAAGATCATTCGTCGTAACGTAAACAATCTCGTGACCGAAAAACAAACGAATCCCCGCCCCGTAAAGCTGGCCCACAATGGCTTGCTCAGGTTTGGAATTTAAAATGGAAAGTTGAGAAGAATAAGTGTCCTCAAGAAAGATATCCACGAAATCAGCACCGGTGCTTAAAGCCGCATCCAGGGCCTTTGTCAGAATGTGAGGTTGAACGATCATTAGAGACCTCCTTATCCAATAAGGATATCCCTAAAGAAACCCGCTGCTAAAGCGATTTCGAACAAGCTGCAACAGAAACAGGGGTCGGTACTGCCAATTGATACTTTAAACAAAAGTACCAAGGACCTAAGGGGAAAGAAAAAAGCCCGCATTTTAAGCGGGCTTTCACTTTAAAAGCTCAAAAATCTTATTTACGGATTTTTGCTTTGATCATGCGTTTTTTAGTCGCAATTCTTTTTTTCTTATGACGGATGCCTTTTTTAGATTTGCCTTTTACTGCCATGGTAATTCTCCTTTAAATTTTTCCGGAAGCGGCTTCAGCCGGTGCGCCCTAAGGCGCCTCGGTTCTGCAATCTGCCGGTCATTTTTTATTCGTTGGAACGTTCATCAATGCTGCAAATGGGTTGTTAAACGGATTTGCAGGCTTCGGTGGAGGACCAGAAGGACGCTGATCACGACCGCCTTGAGGACGTCCGCCACCCGCAGGTCTTGGACCACCACTGCGCTGATCAGGACGTCTTTCGCCACGCGGAGCCGAAGCTTCCGGAGCGTCATCCATTTTCATCGTCAAAGAGATCTGATTTTTAACCTGGTCTACTTTAAGAACTTTCACCGTCACATGATCGCCTGGATTAACCACCTTACGAGGGTCATCAACGAACTTGTGCGAAAGCGCCGAAATATGCACCAAGCCGTCCTGGTGAACACCGATATCAACGAAAGCACCGAAGTTCGTAACGTTAGTCACGATACCCGGGCAGATCATGCCTTCTTGAAGGTCTTTGACTTCCATGATGTCATCACGGAATTGGAAAACCTTGAATGGATCACGCGGATCACGACCTGGTTTTTCAAGTTCTTTCACGATGTCATCAAAAGTAAACTCACCGACTAATTGAGCCCACTTCGTTCTTTGCGCTAAAAGTTTTTTGGCACCTTCGCCGATGATCTCAGACAAAGAAACGCCAAGGTCTTTCGCCATATCCGTCACTGCCTGGTAACGCTCAGGATGAATGCCTGTGGAATCCAAAACTTGCTTTCCAGAAGGAATTCTGAGGAAACCAGCCGCCTGCTCGAAAACTTTCGCAGAAAACTTAGGAATTTTCAAAAGTTCAGAACGGTCTGTAAAAAGCGTCTTTTTACGAGCTTCCACAATACCTTTTGCCAATGCCGGACCAATGCCAGCTACGTGAGACAACAACGCCGCTGAGGCCGTATTAACGTCAACGCCAACAGAGTTCACGCAAGACTCAACAACCGCTTCCAATGATTTTTTCAATTGGGATTGGCTGACATCGTGTTGATACTGACCCACACCGATGGATTTGGGATCGACCTTCACAAGTTCCGCCAAAGGATCTTGCAAACGACGTGCGATTGAAATCGCGCCTTTAACCGTCACATCAAGGTCCGGGAATTCCTCACGAGCGGCTTCGGAAGCTGAGTACACGGAAGCACCGGATTCAGAAACCATCACCACTGGAATATTCTTACCAAGATCTTTCAAAACTTTTCTTAGGAAAGACTCGGTTTCACGACCTGCAGTTCCGTTACCGACGGCAATCGCCTCGATTTGGATTTGCTTTAAAACGTCACCGAAAAGAGCTTTCGCTTTTCTGTCAGCATCGTCACCCAATGTGTAAAGAACTGTATGAGAAATGAAAGCGCCTGACTTATCGATCAAAGCCACTTTACAACCCGTTCTTAAACCCGGGTCGACACCCAAGACACATTTTGGTCCGTACGGAGACGCCAACAAAAGCTTACGAACGTTTTCCGCGAAAACATTGATCGCATCCGTATCGGCCTTTTCTTTAAGAACCCGATGAACTTCATTCACAACAGAAGGAAGAACGTACACGTTCAACGCCAAACGAGCACACTGTTTCAAGTAGTCTCCGATAGCGTTGTCAGGAGTCGACGTGGCGAATTTTTCGTAAGACTTCAAAATCTCTTCGTCGTCGCCCTTGACGTCAACAGAAAGCTCTTCTTCTTGCCAGCCACGTCTCATCGCCAAATAGCGGTGATTGTTTTTGGCATCCATCAAATTCTTAACAGGCTCTTCAAATTCTTTGTACATATCGTACTTGGAATTTGGTTTGAAACCTTTTGCCGCTTTAGAAACGATACGGCCTTTTTCATTGTAGTTCTTAGCCACCATGGCACGAAGATCCGCATCGTTGGCAATCTTCTCAACGATGATGTCTTGAGCACCCTTAAGCGCTTCTTCGTAAGTCTGAATTTTTGCGGCCGGATTGAGGAAGTTTTTCGCCTTCATTTCCATAGTCAGATCGTCTTTGATCAAACCATGGCCCATCTCCCAAATCCAATTTGCCAAAGGCTCCAAGCCAGCTTCGCGGGCAATGGTTGCTTTGGTTTTCTTCTTTTTCTTGAAGGGTTTGTAGATTTCCTCAAGTTCGCCCAAATCCCATGAAAGCTCGATACGCTTCTGAATTTCGGCAGTAAGGTTGTTTTGTTCCCCGATTTCTTTAATCAGGAAGGCCTTACGCTTGACGATTTCGTTGTAAGTTTCGTGACCTTCAATAACCGCACGGATTTGAACTTCGTCCAAATTGCCGGTTTTTTCTTTACGGTAACGAGCGATGAAAGGAACGGTAGCACCCTCTGCCGCAAGTTCAATAACAGCCTGAGCTGATTTTGCGGAAACAGTGGGGACAATACGAGCCAAATAACTCTGAAGAGCCTGATCCATAGAACCTCTAGATTTAATTGGGAATTTAAGGTTGAGTAAATTAAATCAATTATTTGTGACGGAACATGATCAGGCCATGTGTAGGATCGTAAGGAGA
>NZ_JTEV01000038.1 GCF_000786105.1 Bdellovibrio sp. ArHS | reverse complement strand
AGTTATTGTGCCCCCAACAACGAAGATCTCCCCCCGTGGTAATGGCACAGGTATGTTCAGATCCGGCGTCAACGAAGGAATAACCAGCACCGATCAAAACCGGGACGTTGCTGCTTGTGGTTGTGTTGTTTCCAAACTGTCCACTCCCGTTATCACCCCAGCAATATAGATCGTCGTCATTTGAAATCGCACAGGTATAATAGAAACCACCGCTGACTTGTGCGAAGTTAGTGCCAACTAGGGTCGGCACTGATTTATTCACATTGCTGGCATCGCCCACCTGTCCATAGGTATTAAATCCCCAACACCACAAGCTGGCATCGCCTTTAATCGCGCAGGCATGAAATTCCCCCGCGCCCACCTTCGCAAATCCATTCCCCACGGACTGCAACCGATATGAAGGCGTCAGCGTATTATTACCAAGCTGCCCATAGCTATTATTAGAACTTAAACAATAAAGATCCCCATTTGATCTGACGGCACAAGTAAGCCCATTTCCCAATGAAACTTCACTATAAACCACGTCCTGTGCAACCGGGTCCTGAATCATCCTGCGCGAGATCTGATCTTTGATGCCCACGACCTTTTCCGACGTTCCGGTTAATGCCACTTGAACAATCTTGGAGCCGGTCGTCGCCCCATCCTGATAGGTGTAATCGATCGAAGCATTCGTTTGACCCGCTGGAATAATCACAGATCCTTTTTGCAGATTGTGATTCGTAGGGCTTACAGCGGTGCTTTTTGAACTCACGAATTCATAGTTCACTGTCACGTCTCGATAAAAAGGCTTATCTAAAGAAAATAAAAAAGACTGCGCGCTTGTGCCCGTGGGATTTTTATCGACGCTGCTGGATATTTGCGACATCGTCGCCAAGACTTGATTTGTTAAAATTGCCGCCGCCGAGGGCTCGGTCGCCAAGGCGCTGCCGCCATATCCTAAGGCTGTCCCCGCAGCTATGGATAAGGAAATACCTCCAGCACTCTGACAACCTTGGACGTGGATCTCGCGGGTGTCAGTTCCTGTGGATACAAGACTTTTTGTGCATCCTTCCGTATCACCATTCACCGTGATATCCGCCAAAGAAAGACTGATGCTGTTTGCATCTGAATAAGTGACTGTCCAGATAAACTCTGTGGATTCATCACCTGTCGCAGGACTTGGTTCAGAAAAAGCAATCGCCGGAGGAGTATTAGTCACAGTCGCCGCATCTGAAGTGGTATGAGCTGCAAAATCATTTCCCGCCTCATCGGCGGCTGAACCTGCGGCAATATCAATTTCAACCGTACCATCCCCGGTACAGTTGCTGACCGTCACACTTTTAATGGCTCCGCCTCCGGATATTGCTTTGTTCGCACAGGACACCGTGCCGGTATATACAAGACTGACATCGGCAGTGGTTAAGGTAATAACGTGATAATCGGAATAAGTTAAAGACCATTGAAAACTCTGCGAAGCGTTTCCTATTGCTGGCGTCGGCGATGACACCAGTAAGGTTCCGGGTGTTGTATCCACAAGCAGGGTTAAAGCAGTGGAAGCCACATTGTTCAAACCCACCGCACTTTGACTGACGTTCGCAGGAACTTCAACCTGCACCAGTCCCTCTGCTTGAGGCGTCAGATTGAACGTGTATTGACTTCCGCTTCCAGAAAAATCAGAAACAGTGGCATTGCTGACCGCTAAATCCGCTGCGGAAAAACCAGTCACGGTTCTATCAAAGTTGACAACTACGGGTATCAAGACGACGTTGGTGGGGCTAGATATCGCGGAACTTAAAGTCGGTGTCGGGTTGTGATTATCATAGGTAATCGAAAAAACATTCGACGCTAAATTTTCATTTCCGACCACATCTTCCGCGCGGCTTGCAGGAAGTTGAACTTGTATCGCACCAGAAACTGTGGCACTTAAAAGCAATTCATAAACAGAACCACTGCCATTTAAAGTGGAAGCGGTGGCACCGCTAACTGTAAAATCACTTAAACTCAGTCCACTCACGTTTTCGCTAAACACCACGTCCACGGTGATTGAATTGATATTCGTTGGATTTGTCTCAAGAGAACTCAAAAGAACGGAAGGCCGATCCCCATCATAATCGATAGTCACCGCCACCGGCGCTGCAAGATTCGGATTTCCCACCAGGTCGTTGGCAACTCCTGCGCCCAAACTCACAGTCACTGTTCCTGAAGAATTGGGTGTCACGTAGGCGATATAATTACTGCCCGCGCCGGTCAGCAAAGAAACGATCCCATTGGTAACTAGGAAGTCCGTCACGGTCAGCCCCGCGACGGGCTCATCGAAGGCCACCGTCACCGGAATACTCATCGAGTTTGTCGGCGATGGTTCCGTCGAATATATTTGCACATTGGGGGCCACCGTATCTTTGTAAATTCTAAATTGAATCGATTGTCCCGTGCCTGAATCTTTTTGATCCGTCACAAGATCAATCGCGCCATCGGGGTGCGCACTGAGATCCAGAACCAGACTCCAAGTACCATCATTCTCACAGGTTACAATTTGCTTCACCGGGGTTGATATCTGAAAAGACTTAAGACTTTTGGGGCATTCACCTTTCAGCGAATAAGAACTGAAATTGCCGGCGTGAGCGCCGGGATTTTGTGTGACGCGAATCGACTGAATCTCTTCAGAAAGGTTCTCGATTCGAGAGCTCATCGAACAACCCAAATGAGCAGCAGCCATCAAGCCCAACAAAATCAACTGAGAAGTCTTTTTTAATTTTACTCGCATCGCTGAAACCCCATCTGTTGACACCGACTGCATCCCACAGGATCTTTTCGGATTATTGAGGTTCCCTCTATATTAGGAAAAAAACAAAAACGCTCCCAAAACTCAATCTGGGAGCGTCTTTCAACTGCAGCGATTCGTTTTTTCTATCGAGCCGGGGTTCCATGAATAAGAATTTCTTGCCACGCCACCCACGATGGAGATTTTGTCGTTTTGATTTTGATATAGCGAATATCTGATCGTGCCTGCAAAGCCGAGTTGGCCAGGTGAAGTATCTGCCCGTCAGAGGTGTTCTGAGAAAACACATGTTGCTTCACCATACTGGACTCGGTCGGCCCTGCCCAAATTTCATGGGTGGTTTCGCCATTGGGTAACTGCGCCACCGCCAGATAAATCTCTTGCACCCAGTGATTCTTACCCAGGTCCACTTGTATCCACGTGTCGTTCCCCGCGTTCTTACCACTATTCCAGACTGATTTAAGATTCCCGTCGGTAAAAGAAGAGATGGAAGAACCTCCCGCTGTTGATCCCGCGGTCACGGCGACAGGTTTCAATCTGATCTCTTTGCCAGAGAACTGTTGATAGAAATATTTAAATTTAAGGCGGGTTTCCTGACTTAAATCCTTTAATCCCATCCAGCGTCCGCCGCCTTCATCAAAGGAGGTCCAAAGGAAAGTCACGACTCCCCAAACCATGGGGTCCGTCGCTGCCAGATTCATAAAGTTGTCGGTGATCTGACGAAGCTGCACTTCACTCATGCCCATATTGCCCATGCCATCCTTGAAGATCGAAGCCGGAGGCAGAATCAACATTTTACGTTGACCACCATCCGCATTATTAAGCGCATTCACCTTCGATTTTACCAGATTAAACATACTCATATAGGGCTGTCGCACATGTTGAGGCCGCTGCGGCACCGGGAAACCACAAAGGTCCCAACCATCGTAACAGTCGAAGCTGTATATGTCATAATTGGGAGGCAGACGAAGATCACTGACGACCATAGGATACGCCTCGTTATAAATAAGTGCGATGTCAGGAAAATCTTTTTTTACCAGATCCGCCGCCGCCACCAGATAGTTATACATCGTCTCGAGCGAGACCCCCGTGTTCACCGCATGCCAATAAGGTTCGTCCAAAGGATAAAGACCCACGACTCTTGATTTGTATTTCTGAAGAGCCGGCACCATTCTCGCCCAGCGCTCTTTGTAATCTGAATACATTCCAAATTTCCCCGTCTGGGTATCTTTGTAAAAGAATGCCGAAGAAACCACAGCGATCGCGCTTAAATTATTGTCTGCCACCGCTTTCAGACTGACTTCATCTGCAGCGACGACCAGTGTATTCAAATAACCATTCACTTCCGCGATCTGCTGGGGCTCTACCAAAAAGTGTGCAAAATACTTTCCATTGTTTTTAGGTCCATACACGATCTTCGGCGTACAACTTGCGTGCTGGGCCGTTCCCGAAAGAACTCCATTGGAACACACGCGAGTTTCCGTAGGACAACGTCCCGCAGAGTCCGCGGCAGAATTCAAATAGAGAACTCGCGAGCCCCCATGGGGAATCGTTTGCCCGTTGAAAAGGCATGAAGCCGGCTGTTCAGATACACAGCTTGCAAATTGCCAACTTCCGCTAAGGACACCATTGCTACAAGTTCTCGTCTGTGACTGACAGGGAACGCCATTGGCCACCATGCTTGTTGCATAAGCCACGACCGAAGATCCCGAATTCACGGTTCGGCCGGCGAATAAACACGACGCCGGAGCCGTTTGCGCAGCCACACAGACCGCATAGTCTCCTGCTCCCGTCAGAGCGCCATTTAAGCACGTGCGGGTCTGCGGCTGACAAGACCCCGATGAACTTGCATAAGCCGTGACGGATTGACCATGAGCGATCGTTGCCCCGTTAAAAAGACAAGCGCGATAAGTATTCGTTTCGCAGGAAGAATATTCATAAGAACCGCTGAGCACACCTTGTTTGCAGAGGCGTCTTTCCGATAAACAAGTCTCGCCTTCCGGCACTGTGGATTTTAGATAGGCGACGATGACTTCTCCACTGGCGACCGTTTTTCCACCAAAAAGACAAGCCGGCTCTGCATTCGCACGACAGGAAGAATACTGATAGCTTCCCGACAAAATTCCGCTGCTGCATATTCTCTGTTCAGACAGACAAGAACCTGAAGAGTTCAAAAAAGCCGTCACACTTTGCCCTTCGGCCAAAGTCTGTCCATCAAATTGGCAAGAGGAGCCCACAGGTATAGCTCCTGCGCAATTAACACCGCCGTCACCACAGAAGTCACTGCCCGCCTGAGCCTGGGAAGCCATATCGGCTAAAGGTTGAAAATGGCCACCGCAGTTTTGAAACAAGAACATCGGCACCAATGCGATGATTAACAAACTAAATGGCATAGCGCCCCCCTTCAAGCAGTTCATCTATTACTCTTTACAAACAACGTCGGAAGCAAAACCGCCGTTGCCCCCACCAACAGTGGGCGATAAAGTCCAAAATCCACCCGCCTGAAAAGACACTTTTTGATTCTTCCCTTGAATAATCATTTCAGTTCCTTGCAGCGGCAATCCTCGAGTAGACGCCCAGGTGAAACTGCCACCTAGAACCATCTCGGCTTTGCCACCCGTGACTTCGCCTATGGCGCCGCTGAATATCGATACTAACTGTGAATAGGTCGTGATACCGGCTTGAGAAATCGACGGTGTCGAACCTCCGCCAATGACTACAGATTGTCCGTTCATCTTAAAGGACATCCCATTAAATGGGATCGTCAGGAAAGGATTGGCGACCGAGTCATCCCCGGTGGCCCGCGCTCGGACGGTGATCTTCGAACAAGGAACCTGCGAGCAGGAATGCAAGGCCCCTGCATAAGAACAACTCCAACGCCAAGGGGACTCATGCGTGCCCACGCCTGAAATGCCCGACGCCACACCAAAGCGGCACAAAGACGAAGAGTCTGGAACTGTGAAAGAGACCGCACCATGAGCGGAACCACAGACTGGAACGACGGAACACGCAGTGTTCGCATAAGAGCCGCTCAATTGGCCACTGCTACAAGTGCGCGACTGACTTTGACAACTTGAGCCCACAGGGACGACATTCGCCGCATAAGCAATGATACTTGATCCATGAGGAATGGTTTTGCCACCAAGAATGCAAGAAGTCGGCTGACCAGGCACGCAGGAACCATAAGAATAATTTCCAGACAAGGTTCCGTTGTTACAAATTCTGGTTTGAGCGCTGCAACTTTGCCCATACGTCACCGTTGAACTCGCATATCCCACCACAGAACCGCCGTGGGGAACCGTCTTCCCATCGAAAGTGCAGGCCACAGGCTGATGAGGTGTACAACTGCTAAAACCATAGCTTCCTGAAAGGACGCCATTTTGACAGGTTCTGGTTTGCATCGTGCAATTTTGCCCATACCCCACGCTGGAAGTTAGGTAAGCCGCAATACTCTGCCCGTGCTCAATAGTTCTCCCGGCGAACAAACACGAGGCTTCTTTACCCACACTGCAGTTCGCGTATTCATAACTTCCCGATAGAACTCCCTCGACACACTGACGAACTTGAGCACGACAAGTGTCACCGAAAGACACGGATGAGTTCAAATAACTCGTCACCGCTTCGCCATTTTTAACTTCCTGGCCATTAAACAAACATGACTTAGAATCAATCGGGGGCGGAGTCGTGGAACCCAGGTCGATTTCTTCCGGCACCTCTGCAAATTGAAGCTGCTGAGGAGCACAGTTCTGAAAGCCAAAAATCAGAAGAACCGCGAATAGCACTAAGAAAGAATGTCTTGGAATCTCGCCTTTTTTTGCAAAAAGCATCATCCCCCCCTTAAGTTCTGATGCGAACACCAGTACCCACCTATCGTCAGGATGAAAGTGCAGCTCAAGTATTTGAACTTTGAAAGCGCTCCCAATAACTCCACAGTGGGAGCATTTCTCTTCTCCAAAGAGAAAATAGAAATTCATTCGACTCCCATAGAGCGCTCCCACACACACGTATGATGGGAGCGAATCGCTTGCACACGTGTCATATTTACCAATGACAAATTAAAAATCGGCAATTATACAAACTTCAATCGTCTTAAGGAACTCTTATGAAAAGCCACGAAATTCTGGAAAAAATTATTCTCGAAAAAAAGAAAAATAATCCAAGACTTTCTTTAAGATCGATTGCCATTAAGATGGGAATTCCCTCGGGACGCCTGTCAGAACTCCTCAAGGGCAAGCGCCGTTTGACGGATTATTATCTCAACAAAGCGTGCGTAGCTCTCAAGATATCTCCGCAATACTGCGAACAAATGCGTCGCGCGACCTTAACAGAAGGAAGCGCTGATAAACCAGCGCCAGGCTACGGCAAACAACTTACGGAAGCAGAAATTGAAAAGCTCTCGACCTGGAAACCGGGCGCCATTATGAGCTTTCTGGAAACCAGCGGCTATAAAGATTTCACGCAGGATCATCCGGACGTGGAAAAACAAGTGCTCTTCATCGCCAGCACCATCGGACTTTCCGGGCCAGAGACATTTTCTATCCTTGAGATTCTTAAAGGCACTCAATTGATTTTCTGGGAAGACGGTCGTTGGCACCCTAGCCACAATCAAACCACCACGGGTTATGATGTTCCCAATAAGTTCATCCAGGCAGGCCATGCCCAGGATCTTTTATTAGCCCAACAAAAACTTTTCAGCGTTAATATACAAAAAAGAGATTTCAGCAGCATCACTATTGCGCTAAATCCCAAAGACATTCCGAAAGCGAAAAAACTTATTCGCAATTTCAGACGGTCTCTGACCTCCCTTTTAGAAAAGGGCGAAAAGAAAGATGTCTATCAGCTTTCAATTCAGTTGTTCCCTCTCAGCGACCCCGGAGAATAGTCATGCGTTTATCGATAATTTTCGTCCTCTCGTTAATAACCCTCAATACCAAGGCTCTTCCGATCGTATCCGGTCATGAACGAGGAAATGGCGGCTTACAACTTCAGTGCCATTCCGAAAACTCTGCCGTCCCAACGATCGCATCCCTTGACAGAATGGAAGGCACTCTTCGCGACGGTCGCACACCCGCAAAGTCCCTTCTCGGTTACGCAGATGAAAATGAAATTGTTCTGCAGGTTTTAACGAAGTTAGAAATCGCAAATCCAACACGTGCGAAAGCCTATCGACAAGCCTTCAAGACACTTTTGAAAAATAGAATCTTCTCGGAAGGTCTGATCATTTCGCCCACTAATGACGGCGACGTCGTCCTGATTCCGCCGCACTGTCACCTTATCCAGGGAGCGGTCTTTATTGGCGGAGGCACACAGGAAAAACGGATCTATCTTTTTGATAAAGCGTCCTGGGATCAAACCAGCGCCTTAGATAAGGCCTACCTCCTTCTGCATGAAATTATTTACCAAGAGGCTCTACTGCCAGAGAACTCGCACCAGAATGCAGCAGCCACACGCAATCTGAATAGCTGGCTTTTCAGTCATCTGGATGACCTCGATCAAAATAGTTGGAATCAACAACTGGCACTCAACGGATTTAGCTATGGAGACTACAACGGCATCGCCATTCAGCTGACCTACACTCAGACCTTTACAAACAAAAGACTGCCTGCGCCCGTCAAGTACTACCCGTCCGGCGAACTTCACAAAGCCGTTCTTTACTCAAGCTTCACTTTGCAACAAGGATCTGTGAAGTTGTCTCGCGAGTGCGCGCCACAAAAGCACACGCGACAGTTTGATAGCTACGTGGAATTCCAACCATCCGGAAAGGTGAAAAGACTGGTTCTTTCAGAACCGCTTTTTAAATCGCCCGGGTGTGGACTTTATCTAGACACGTTCAATGATCTGACTTTTTCCTCAGAGGGAGACCTTGAAGGAGCCCGATACACTCAGCCGGAGTTCTTTCACTCTTTCTAGCTCAGAAACCTCCTCTGGCACCTTGAAATTCATACCCGTGTCGCAGCAAAGAGACACACTTTTCGTCACGCGACACCGCTCCCTTCGGCGCTCCCACACGACGAAGAAGGGAACGAAAATTGGTTGAGGAAAGGCAGAAATGATTTTTCTTATGCACCTGTTTCAGAAAAGATAGAAACATGACAAACGAAGAAAATCTAAAACCCGTGCCTGTTGTAAAAGTAACTAGAGAGACCACCGGAAATTCAGAACAAAGAGAATCTCTTAGATGTCTTCTCGAACAGTTGATTAAAGAAATGGTTCCGTATCCTGAAGACATCAGCGTCACCTATTCGTGCGGGGAAAGAACAACGGTTTACACCATCGATTGCAGCCAAAGAGTTCTGGGGCGTATCATTGGCTCTCGCGGAAAGCATATTCAGAGCGTGCGAACCATTGTTCAGGGCATCAGCGCCAGCAAAGGATTTCGCTCCGTCGTGGAGATTCCTTACTACCCTGAAGAGGCCGTGTAGAGAAAAAGTATTTTGCGCCTTGCAGTAAGAGGAGCTTGCGAGCCAAAGATCTTTGGAACTACGCACAGCGCAGCTTGCCTTTTCAGAGGAAGCCGACAACTATGCTTGGATGCAAGCTGCCCAAGAAAATCCGCCAAAAGAAAACGGGTTGTTAAATCTCGTTTTCAACATCGTCCTGCCCGTTTTAATTCTTAATAAACTTAGCAAATTCATTGGTCCTTTTTGGGCTTTGATTTTGGCCCTGGCATTTCCCTTAGGCTATGGTGCCTATGATTTAATCAAACGCAAAAAAGCCAACGCCTTTTCTGCCCTGGGTCTTTTGAATGTCCTGTTCACCGGAGGGCTTGCGTTATTGGGGCTTCACGGGTTCTGGTTTGCCGTCAAAGAAGCGGCTTTCCCTGCTCTGGTCGGCCTGTTTGTCCTGGGATCTGCTTTCACGAAAAGGCCGTTTATTGAAACTCTGTTTTTAAATCCTTCCATTATGAAGGTGGATTTACTCGAGGACCGTCTCAAAGAGCACGGCCGACAAGCCGAGTTTCACGATCACATGCGCAAGGCGACGATCTGGTTGTCCCTGTCTTTTGCCTTTAGCGCCGTTTGTAACTTCGTGTTGGCGCGCAGAATATTTATCAATATCGACGCAAATCTGTCGTCCGAGGCGCAATCCTTGGTTTTGAACGATCAGATCGCAGAAATGACCACGTGGTCGATGGCGATCATCATGGTTCCTTCTATTATCTTCCTTTTGGGGATTTTCTGGTATCTCATGCGAGGCATCAAAGAGTACTCCGGCCTTTCTACCGAAGAACTCATTAAAGAAAACTAGAATTCGCCATCGTCCCCAAAGGGCGGCGGTGGTGGTGGTGGTGGCGGAAAGTCCGAACCGCCTTGAAAGCCTCCCCCAAAGTCATCGCCAAATCCAGGAGGAGGTGGCGGTGGAGGTGGTGGCACATCACCAAAATCATCTGACATATTCGGTGCAGGCACATAGCCGTCAGGGCCTCCGAAATCATCAAACGTCGGTGGTGGTGGAAAAGACGAACCGCCGCTTCCAAAACCGCCGCCGCTGCTACTTCCTGAGCTGGGCGAGCTGCTGGGACGACCAAATTTACTTTGTGCGCCATACATAGCTCTTTTGCGGTAGTCGTAACGAGGTCGCAACTCATCCAAACCTAACTCAGTGGCTTCTGAGGGCAGATGAGCGGCCTGTCGATCGAGAATTTTCTGTTTGGATTTTTCCGCGACATATTCTTCACGGGAGTTTTCGTAATCTTCCAGGCGTTTTCTTTTAGCGACTGCATCAGCCTGCGCCTCAGGTCCGTCTTCAGACATTCTGATGCTTTTTTTGGTCTGCTTGTATTCTTCCCGGGCCCGGTCTTTTTGATTTTCCCACTGCTCTTCTTCTTCGAGGTGCGCGCGTTCCCCTTTGCTGCGGGCGAGATCAAACTGTTTCAGATTTTTTTGATGCTGAGCAAAACCAGAAAGACGTTCCATTTCAGCCTTTTGCGCCCACGAGTTGGCACTAAAAAGAGCTACAACGATACAAATAAAAAATGCGCGCGAATGGATCATCTTGCCACCAGCTTAACAGGGCCCGGGATTTTTTTTGAGCAAACAAAAAAGATGCTCGACCTTTGGCTAATTCCTGAATAACGTAAACCCCTGTTCGAAGGAGCCTCATGAACGCATTAGAACACATTGGTATTTTCGCAGCGCAGACTTTTCTGATTCTTTTTGCCATTATCGCCATTATTTTAGTCATTGCGATGGTGGCCGCAAAGGCCGGCCACAAGAACGAAATCCAGGTCGAACTTCTGCACAAAAAGTACAAAGGCTTTAAAAATCTTCTTAAAGCGCAGACGCTAACTAAAAGTGAGCGCAAAGATTTGCGCAAAAAACTTAAAGAAGAAAAGAAGACTTCTGAAAACAAATCTCGCGACCAAGAAAAGAAAGTTTTCCTGATCGACTTCGAAGGCGACGTGAAAGCTTCGGCGGTCGAAAATTTACGCGAAGAAGTCACTGCGGTTCTGACGATTGCCACCCCCAAAGACGAAGTGGTCGTGCGCGTGGAAAGCCCTGGTGGTGTCGTTCATGGCTATGGACTGGCCGCTTCTCAACTTCTGCGCATTCGTGAAAAACAGATTCCACTAACCGTGTGCGTGGACAAAGTGGCAGCCAGCGGCGGCTATCTGATGTCATGCACCGCCAATAGAATTCTGTGCGCACCCTTTGCGATCGTCGGCTCTATCGGGGTGGTTGCTCAGGTTCCTAATCTGTATCGCGTTCTTAAAAAACACGATGTCGACTTTAAAGAATACACCGCGGGCGAGTATAAGCGCACCGTCAGCCTTTTAGGCGAAATCACCCCCAAGGGTGAGGAAAAATTTAAAGAACAACTTGAAGATACTCACGTTTTATTTAAGAACTTCGTTCATAAATTCCGTCCTCATCTCAATTTGAATGAGGTAGCAACTGGTGAATATTGGTACGGCGAACAGGCTTTAACCAAAGGTTTGATCGATGAAATTCGCACCAGTGACGATTATTTGTTATCCCTGTCTGAAGACCATCAAATAGTTAAAGTAAAATACGAACATCACGAGAGTTTTAGTGATAAGCTCACAGGAATTATCGGCAAGGCCTTCAAAAAAGGCAGCCTTTCTATTTTGGAAGAACTAGAAACACGACGCTTTCTTTAAGAAGGACATGTGACGGTGCAAACTCCAGTACTTGAAGTTAAAAATTTGGAAACCACATTTCACACCAATGCCGGACCTGTGCGTGCGGTGAATAACATCAGTTATTCCATTCAAAAAGGTCAGACCTTGGGAATTGTGGGCGAATCCGGCAGCGGAAAATCCGTCACCTCTTATTCCCTGATGCGTTTGATTGAAAAGCCTGGAAAGGTTTCGGGAGGTCAGGTCCTTTTAAATGGCCGCGATCTGTTAAAGCTTTCCGAAGGCGCCATGGAAGAAGTGCGTGGCGGCGAAATGGCCATGATCTTCCAAGAACCCATGACCGCGTTAAATCCAGTTCTAACCATCGGCTATCAGATGGACGAACAAATTATGAAACACAAAAAATGCTCCCCCAAAGAATCGCAAGAGCGCGCCATTGAAATGCTGCGCTTGGTGGGCATTCCATCTCCGGAAGAACGCTATAACTCCTACCCTCATCAGCTTTCCGGCGGGATGAGACAAAGAGCGATGATCGCTATGGCTCTTTCCTGTGACCCGACATTTTTGATTGCCGACGAGCCGACGACCGCTCTGGACGTCACCATTCAGGCACAAATCCTGGAGCTGATTCAAAATCTTCAAGCCAAATTCAATATGACGGTTCAGTTTATCACTCATGATTTGGGTGTGATTTCTGAAATTTCCGACCGCGTCCTGGTGATGTACGGCGGCCAGACTTGCGAACAATCAGAAACTCAGGAGCTGTTCCTGAATCCGCGCCACCCTTACACGGCCGCCTTGATTTCTTCGCGCCCCAAATTCGGCGAAAGAGTCCGTCGCCTTAACACGATCGAAGGCAGCGTCCCTGCTCCTTTTGACCTGCCACGCGGCTGCCCTTTTGTAAACAGATGCACACGCGCCAAAGGCGAATGCACGGCGAATAAACCACCTTTAATGGAAATTAAACCGGGTCACACGGTGGCTTGTTTTAATCCACTTTAAATCGGGGTCCGACATGAACGAGATCATTCTTGAAGCAAAGAATATTAAAAAGCACTTCCCGATCCGCAAAGGACTTTTGTTGCGTGAAGTAGCCAGTGTGAAAGCCGTTGATGACGTTTCTCTTTACGTGCGCAAAGGCGAAACTTTAGGGCTGGTCGGAGAATCCGGCTGCGGCAAATCCACTTTAGGGCGCACCTTGATTCGCCTTTATGAACCCACCGGTGGCGCTATCAGCTTTGATGGCCAGGATTTTCTCAACTTAAAAGGCGAAGCTCTTCGTAAAAAACGTAAAAACATGCAGATGATTTTCCAGGACCCCTATGCCTCCTTGGATCCGCGCATGACCGTCGGGCAAATCATCCGTCAACCGATGGATATTCACGATGTCGGAACACCCGCAGAACGCAATGCCCGAGTTTTGGAATTGATTGAACTCGTCGGCTTGCGCAAAGCCCACGTAAATCGCTATCCACATGAATTTTCGGGTGGACAACGTCAGCGGATCAGCATTGCTCGCGCGATTGCCTTGAATCCCGAACTGATCATCTGTGATGAGCCCGTCAGCGCTTTGGACGTTTCCATTCAGGCGCAAATTTTAAATCTTCTGAAAGATCTGCAAGAAAAGTTAAAGCTGACCTACATCTTCATTTCGCACGATCTGTCGGTGATCGAACACACTTGCGATCGTATTGCCGTGATGTACCTGGGAAAAATCGTGGAAGTCGCCTCGCGCGATGAGCTTTTCAGCAATCCTCAGCACCCCTACACCCAGGCTTTGATCAGTGCGATCCCCCGCGTGGGGCAAGGCAAGAAGATGATGAAAAAATCTTTGAGCGGAGAAGTTCCAAGCCCGATCAATCCACCTTCAGGTTGCGCATTTCATCCGCGCTGCCCGCACAAGATGGATGTCTGCGCCACGCAGACACCCGTGCTGGATGGACAAGACTCGCACAAAAAAGCGTGTTGGTTGACGACAACAAAATAACAATAATTTTTTGGGGAATTATTTTAATCAACAAGGAGTACGTATGTTGAACAAGTTTGCGAAAGGACTCATGCTGGTGGCAGGTGTTGGCTTTACAAGCCAAGCTTTGGCAGCACCCTCAAACAATGAGCTTAAAATCGGGATCTCTCAAGAATTCGAGACGATGAATCCCCTTATCATGACCATGTCAGCTTCGGCTTACATGTACCGCCTGGTGGGTCGTTCCTTGGTGATCCTCACTCCCGAAGGCAAATGGGTGGCTCAATTGGCTAAAGAAATTCCTTCTTTGGACAAAGGCACGGCAAAGATCGTTGAAGACGGCGGCAAAAAGAAAGTCGTCGCGACTTGGGAAATTCTTGAGGGCGCAAAATGGGGCGACGGCCAACCCGTCATCTGCCAGGACTTCATCACGGCTCATACAATTGCGACCAGCAACAACGTCAGCGTGGGTGAAAAAGAAAATTGGACTCAGGTTGAAAAAATCGACGTCGACCCGAAAAATCCCAAAAAATGTACTTTCAAATATGACAAAGCCAAATGGGATTTCTATCAGTTGGCGCAGTTCTTCCCGGTGCCTACTCACATCGAAAAAGCGGTGTTTGATAAATACGGAAAACAAAAAGAGGGCTACGAAAAGAACTCCAACTACGTTCGTAATGCGACAAATCCAGGGCTTTACAACGGTCCTTACGTGATTTCTGAAGTGAAATTGGGTTCGCACGTGGCTTTTGCTCCGAATCCCCATTTTTACGGCAAACAACCTCAGATTAAAAAAATCATCGTGAAGCTCATCCCGAACACGGGAACTATGGAAGCGAATCTTCGCTCGGGCACGATCGACATGATTTCCACTTTGGGTCTGGATTTTGACCAGGCTTTGGCCTTCGAGAAAAAAGCCAAAGCGGAAAGCCTTCCTTATGTCGTCCACTTTGTTCCTTCTGTGACTTACGAACACATCGATCTTAAGTTGGACAATCCGATCCTTAAAGACGTGCGTGTTCGTAAAGCTTTGCTTTACTCCATCAACCGCGAAGATCTAGTGAAAGCTCTTTTCGAGGGCAAACAACAAGTGGCCATCCACAATGTTTCTCCGAAAGATCCGTGGTTCACCGCAGATCCTAAAGTCGTGACTTTGTATCGTTATTCGAAACGCGAAGCCGGAAAGCTTTTGGATGAAGCCGGCTGGAAAATGGGCGCCGATGGTTACCGCTCTAAAGATGGCAAACGCTTGTCTTTGGTATTCCAAACTACAGCGGGCAATAAAACCCGTGAGTTGGTGCAAGTTTATTTACAAAATCAATGGAAACAAGCGGGCATCGAAGTTCTTGTGAAGAACGAACCAGCACGTGTGTTCTTTGCAGAAACCATGACCAAGCGTAAGTTCGATGGTTTGGCGTTGTTTGCCTGGGTTTCATCCCCGGAAAACAGTCCTCGTTCGACAGTTTCATCAAAGGCAATTCCCAACAACTCCAACGGTTGGTCGGGTCAGAACTTCCATGGCTGGAACAATCCCGCAGTGGATAAAAACCTAGATGCTTTGGACGTCGAGTTCAATTCACAAAAAAGAACGGCGTTAGTTCACGACATCCTTAAAGCTTACACAATGGATGTTCCTGTTTTGCCGCTGTACTATCGTTCGGACATCTCTGTGACACCGAAGAACCTTAAGAACTATAAAATGTCAGGTCATCAATTCTACGAAACAAACAACGTAGAAGAATGGACTATGAACTAAGATTTATTAAAGGTTCTGCCCCCAGGGGCGGAACCGCGTGAGGGACCATCATGACTACGTTTATCACCCGCAGAATTTTGCAGACACTCGCTGTGATTGTTGTGCTTTCCTACGTGTGTTTCTACTTAATGAGCTTAATGCCCGGGGATCCCGTAGACATGATGGTTGCTTCCAATCCAAAAATCACCGCTGAAGACGTGGCTCGCCTTAAAGCCCTTTATGGTCTGGATCAACCTGTCTATAAAAGATACGCCAACTGGGTGGGTTCTATTGCCCAAGGTGATTTGGGTTACAGCCGCACTTATCGTGTTCCCGTGCAGGAGCTTATGGGTCCCCGCCTTTGGAACACCTTCATTCTGTCATTGGCGTCACTGACGCTGTCCCTGTTAATCGCAATTCCTTTAGGTGTTATTTCGGCGCTCAAACCAGGAAGTAAAACCGATTACTTCGTGAATCTTTTTTCCTTTGCCGGAATCTCCATTCCCTCGTTCTGGCTTGCGATCGTTCTCATTATTATTTTCGCGGTCAAGTTTCCGCTTCTTCCCGCCGGAGGCACGCAGACCATCGGCACGGGTCCTTTGGGTTTTTGGGCAGATCTTGCGGACCGCTCCGTGTATCTGGTTTTACCGGTTTTAAGCTTGGCGATTCAACAAATCGGCCGTTTTTCACGTTTCACTCGTTCGGCCATGCTCGAGGCGATGAGAAATGACTTCATCCGCACCGCTCGCGCCAAAGGCCTTTCCCGTCGTCGCGTGATCTGGCAACACGGTTTCCGCAATGCTTTGATTCCGTTGATTACGATTTTAGCTTTAAGTTTTTCGGGTCTTTTTTCCGGAGCCATCTTAACGGAAACCGTCTTTGCTTACCAAGGTGTGGGCAAACTGGTTTACGATTCTATCATTGGCAACGACTACAACGTCGCGATGATTTCCTTTGTGATTTCCGTCAGTATGGTTCTTTTGGCGAATCTTCTTGCCGACATCTTATACGGATTTGCGGATCCTAGAATTTCCTACCAATAGGGGTTAAGACGATGAGTTCAAATGAAATCACAATGAATGAAGTTGAAATCGACACCGGTCTTTCCCAGGAAGAACGCGCCAAAATCGAAAAAGCGCAACCCATGTGGAAAATGGTCCTCACGCAGTTCATGGAACACAAAGCGGCCGTCGCTGGCGCTGTGGTCATCACGTTCCTTATGCTTGTTGCGATCTTTGCCAATCAGATCCAAAGCCTTACTGATTTGGACCCTGACGCTCAAAACGTGGGGAACCGTTACCTTGCGCCGATGACCACAGCACAGGTAGGTCAGGATGTTCGCGAAACAGACATCGAACGCTATATCACCGCGAACCCTGAAATCGCCGACAAAGTTCAAAAAGCCCTCGTCGAAAAAGGCGTGGTGCAAGTCGCCGAGGCCGACGCTCTTTATGAGCTCGCCGCACAAGATGTAAAACAAGCCCTCAGCCACTTGGAATCTCTGAACGTGGCGGAAGCGACCGGATTGGTTTCTCTGTTCAAAGAATTTGAAACCTTCCATCTGTTTGGCACGGATGAGCTGGGTCGCGATGTCTTCATTCGCCTGGTATATGGGACCCGTGTCTCTATGGGCGTCGGTGTTCTTGTGGCCATCGCTTCGGCCCTCGTGGGACTGCTGATCGGAAGTATCGCGGGATTTTATGGCGGCATTATCGACACTGTTCTTATGCGCGTCACCGATGCGTTGCTGTCCTTGCCGCATATTCCGGTTTTGATTGTCATCGCCGCGATTGATCTGACAAAGATTCCCTGGTTGAAAGCCTTAGTCAGCACGTCCAACGAAAGTGTCTTTAAGATGATCATCATCCTCTGCATTTTTTCTTGGATGACGGTGGCTCGTTTGGTACGCGGAAGCATTTTATCCATCCGGGAACGTGAATTCGTTCTTGCCGCAAGAACCTTGGGCGCGAAAGACAGCACGATCATTGTTCGTCATATGTTTCCGAATGTCATCGCCCCTATTTTGGTCTCGATCACATTGGGTGTCGGCGAATCCATCTTGTTTGAAGCGGCACTGAGCTTCTTAGGTTTGGGTATTATGCCACCAATGCCAAGTTGGGGTAACATGCTTAACAATGCCCAAGAGCTGATTTATCAAGCTCCCTTTTTGGCCATTCTTCCGGGAGTCATGATTCTGATCACAACCATCAGCTTCAACTATCTGGGGGATGGCTTACAGAACGCTATCGACCCTAAGGCGATCCGTCGTTAATAAACTGCACCACTTGCCTGGTGCTGCCGCTCAATACCAAG